>JAJRXO010000563.1 GCA_024276255.1 Chloroflexota bacterium
ATTCTCACCGACGACGGCGTGGGCGTCAAGGTTGCCTACGCTGTCAGAGACGCGCTGTCCACCCTGCCCCACGCCGATGTCGAGGTGGCCGAGGCCAGCGTGGGCGGATTACGACTCATGGAGATGATGGTGGGCTACGACTGCGTCATCATCATTGACGCCATGCTCGATGAGCGCATGCCCCCGGGCGCTGTCCGGCGCCTGACGCTGGTCGAACTGGCCACGATCAGCCCCCTGCAGCACACTGCCTCAGCCCACGACGTCAACCTGATTACGGCCCTGAACACGGGCCGACGTCTGGGCCTGCCCCTCCCCACAGCCCAAAACATCATTTTCTACGGCGTCGGCGTGGAAAATATACAGGACTTTGGCGAGCAGCCCACGCCGGCGGTGCTTGCCGCCATCCCTCGTACCGCCGGCGCCGTTCTGCAAGAGATTCGCAATCAATCAGCAAGTTAATCCCCGTTACGCATGGAAAAACGAGGACAACCGCACTCCCGCAGATGGAGGTTCCATTATGATTTCGCCTGAACGCTTACGTTTTTATCCCTTCTTTGGCGGTCTTTCTCAGGGCAATCTCACAGCCCTGGCCGACATCGCAGAAGAGCTGCAATACAACAATGGCGACAGCATCTTCCGGGAAAACGATGAGATCGATCATATCTATTTTGTCGAAAAGGGCGTCGTGGGTCTCACCGTGAACATCCCGGTTCAGCATAAAGCTCATCCGGTCGCAGATCAACTGACGAATCAAATGGAAACCGATGAGATCATCCTATGCGCCCTGGGCCCGGGCGATGTGTTCGGCTGGTCGGCCCTGGTGCCGCCCCACCAGAGCACTGCCTCGGCCAAGGCGTTGGCCGATTGCCGTATCTTGGCATTTGCCAGAGAAGGCCTGGAAATGGCATTTCGCGAAGATTGCCGCTTTGGCTATCTCATGATGATGAAATTGGGCCAGGTCATTCGCCAGCGTTTTCAGGTGCTGCGTATGGAGCTGCTGGCCGACAAAGTAGAAAGCATGGCGCCGGCAGCCAATAGCTGAGCGCACGTGGCGCAGCCACAGCTTCATTGGCTTGAAATTCGCAGCATCATGGATGCGGCGAGCGCACGAGAACAAGTGTCCGGCGCAGCTGTGATGCGCCGAAGACCCTGGCCGCTGCTAATCTGTGGGGCGCATTCGACCGCGCGCCCTTACAGTGATGGGTCTGTCCCAGATGATCGGCGGATTTGAAGTTCGCCGCATCATGGATGCGGCGAGCGCACGAGATCAAGCGTCCGGCGCAGCCGTGATGCGCCGAAGGCCCTGGCCTGGTGTTTGCTCAGGGCTGGATATAGGGGAGATAGAGAAAGCTGTTTGCAGGTACAAAGGCCGGGGTGGAAAGGCTCGGGTCGGCCTGAGGGAGGCAATCGCCGATCAACTCGGGATGATGGTTGGGATCGTAGCGCCAGTCATCGACGATAAGCACACTGTCCAGGCGGGCGTTGCGCTCGCGCGCTGCGAAGCGCAAGCGATGCGAACCCGCGTCCAACTGGTATGCGGGCAAGCGCTGCCACGACCAGGTGGCATGATCGCTGGCCGGAGGAATCTCCATGTGGTGCATATCCCCATCGTCCATCGTCACCCAAAACGAATTCTCATTCCACGAGAG
>JAJRXO010000564.1 GCA_024276255.1 Chloroflexota bacterium
AAAACCAAAGGTAGCCAGGGAGAGGAAAGCGACAGGGGGCAGCGCCGCCCGCATGGGTTGGCGGGGATGGTACTCGTTGATAATGCGCCACAGGGTGAAGATGGCGAAAACCAGCCCCCCCAGCAGCACCGGCACCTGCAGGTAGGGAACCCACTGCGGGACAACGGGCGTCCACGGCACGTCCCTGAGCCCGAACAGATTCCAGCCCCAACCAAAGGGATCGCCAATCACGGGCAGGGCGTAGCTTATATTCACCAGCACAAAGCCCAGGCTGAATGCTATCCATGCTGCCAGCCCCAGTGGAATCAGGCTATAAGCCAGATCCACGAAGTAGGCTCGGGCAGGGGGCTGCTGCCCACCGCCCAGTTTACGGCTCAACCAGGTGCTGGCATAAAACAGGCCGGGCAACACCAGCAGATTCAGGGCCAGAAAGCCAAGGGCATATATCAGCCACCAGTCAAGGCGTACGAAATTAGCTGCATCTTTGAGTATGCCCCAGGGCCCCAACAGCACGGCCGAATAGGCCAGGGCACAGGCCAGCATGATGAAAGCTTTGTAGGCCTCGTCCAGGCGACGTTCCTTTGCCACAAAGAAATCCAGTCCCGGCAGACGCAGATTCACTGCCACATTATCCAAGGTGCAGGTCTTCAGGCATTCGGTACACAGACCACAATAGGTGTTGCGTTGCAGATTGCCGGGAAAGACCAGCCACGGACAGCCGAAGCCCTGCTCATTTCCCCGATAGCAATCCTTGCTGGCGTGGGTGCGGCAAACCTCGACATCCTTCACGCGCAACTCCAGGGGGGCAGCCATGCTGTACAGGCCGATGAAACCGCCTACCGGACACACATAACGGCAAAACGTGCGCCGCTCGTACACCAGGCTCAGGCCCACAGCCATCAAGATGAAGGCCAATAACACCAGGCCCGTGGCCGCCGGCCGGGTGAGAATGATGGCGGAGAACAGGGCCACGAGCAGGAAGGAAATATTCTGCATCCAGATGTTCTTCAGTCGCCGCGGCCACCGTTTGCCCAGCGTCCACAACTGGCGGCGTCGGGGATACACGAAACTCCGGCGTTGTAGCCATTCGCCCGGGGCGGGAAGAGGACAAACAGCGCACCACGCCCGCCCCAGGGCCGGCACCAGCAGGATGATTACCAGAGCCCACCATACAATCCACACAAAGATGATGCTGAAATTGCGGTTGCCGACCGGCGTCCCCCAGAAGCTGGTGAGCAGGGCCAGCACAAAAAAGGATAGGGTAACCAGGATGAGGCTGAACTGCAGGGGGCGCCAGCGCAGCACGCGGGCGAGCCAGGGCAGACGCGTGAGATCAAAACGCCAATCGCTAGCGGTTCGAAACTGTGACATGGGTGGATGCCTGAGGAGTAAGGGAGCGAAGGGTGAGCAGAGAGCCCAGGGCCACGATCAGCAGGGCCAGTGCGGCCCGCCAGAACGGCAGATTGGGACCGA
Organism: Chloroflexota bacterium; assembly: GCA_024276255.1. Taxonomy (GTDB): domain Bacteria; phylum Chloroflexota; class Anaerolineae; order J102; family J102; genus JAADGC01. Next base: position 1,474 of record JAJRXO010000564.1, read on the forward strand.
CGACGAGCTCGCCGATCATGAACGGATGCAGGGCCCCGCACGTAACAGAGCATCGAAAGCGGAACTTTCCCTCCCGGTCGGCCACGAATGTGGCGCGGGCCGGTTTCCCCGGTTCGGCTTTGATGTTGATGTCGTAACCATCGACATAGACGCCGTGGGTCACGTCCTGCGAATGCAAAATCAGGGTGACCGTATCACCCTGATTGACTCTGACGCGACCGGGAGTAAAGGCGAACATGCGGGCGTCGAGATGGATCTCTCGTTGTTGGGGGGCGGCCCTGGCCAGGGGCGAGGGAATCAGCAGCACAGCCAGGGCCAGCCCAAGCGTGAGAACAGCGTAGACGATAGAGCGTTGATTCATAAAAGAGGGGAGTGAGTGGGATCAGGGGCCGGTGGAGGGACCGAATTTGCCATAACGAGCGATGATGACTTCGCGCATTTCTTCCGCAGTTTTACCCTGCTCGAACATTTTCATCACGTCACGCGTGATGTCGACGCAAATGCCTCAGCCTAAGGCGTGATTCTCGAATTGAATCACGCTGTCGGAGCCGCCATCTTCCACCACATAGCATCGATAGTTCGAGGTGTGCCCGGACGCCGAGCAACCACAGAAGCAGGGAATCTGCTCCAGCAGATCTTTGTTGGCGAGGGCAAAACGATAGGCCTCCTGCACTTCCACAGGCGCACTTTGCACATCTGCGGGCAGTTCCGATTTGGGCGCCAGCACAATGGTATTGACAGGTGCCGGCGTACTCCCTCCGCAGGCCGCTGCAATCGCAGCTGTGGCGATTGCGACCAGGATCAGGATCAGGGTTCGTCGGGTCATAACATCTCCATGTGAATGAAGGGACATTGAGGATATTGAGCAACCGTTAATATAGTCAGATGCAGATAAAACAGTTTCGCTCATGCAGACACAATTTACAACACTTACATGAAGGCTGATTGTAGGAAATATGACAATTTGATGAAGATTTTTGCCGTTTTCAGAGCTGCTGCAGGCTTATCTCGGGGGATTTCTTCATCATTTCGTCACCATCCCTTCAAACAATCGTCACACGATTTTGTTACCCTGTTCATAGATAGATGAGAATCTGAAAGGACTCACTCCCCTTACCTACAGGAGGTTCCCCATGATGATGGGCTTTGGAGGTCTTGGCCTCCTCCTTATGTTCCTTTTCTTCGCAGTGATCATTGGCCTGGCAGTGTGGTTTGTAAGCTACCTGTTCCCGCGCAGTGATCAGATAACCGGGCTGACCATGCCGCGTGCCTCGCGTATGCCACCGTCAGAGGGCAACAGTGAGGACATGGCCCTGGAGATACTGAAACAGCGTTATGCGCGTTGGGAGATCACTCGCGAGGAATATCTGTCCATGCGGGCTGACATTCTGGAAGATTGAATTTCCTTGACCTCGTTCTTCGCCCCCTGATTCCACGGACATCCACCATATGACACGATTTCTGCGCTGGACGCCATTAAGCCTGCTGATCCTGCTACTCCTGGGCTTGCTGGCGGCATGCAGCAACCTGAGCAACACAGCCCTGCCTGGCCCCACACCGGCTGGCCAGCCGGCAGGTAAACCCACATTTGTCTATCTCTACAGCTCTCCCTGACCGGCCTGAGAGCAAACCACACCCATCGTGAATGGGCTACAGGCCGAGTATGACGATCGTATCGCCTTTCAGAAACTGAATGTAAACGAGCCGGACGGCCGCCTGGCCCTGCAACGATATCGCGTTCCCGGTCA
>JAJRXO010000565.1 GCA_024276255.1 Chloroflexota bacterium
AAGGCATTGTCGTGCGCTCCACCAATCCCCAGAGCTTCGGCATCACCTTCTTCCCCACGCCAGACGCCACGCCCCGACGCCTGACTGACGATGCCGGTGACAGTTATCCCCGCTGGTCGCCTGATGGCCGCAGCATCGTATTTACATCAGCCTCGCGCACCGCCGATCAGCTCTCGCACATCTTCCTGCTCGATCTGGCATCCGGCAGCCTGCGCGATCTGGGGCCGGGCCAGGGCCCCGACTGGTCCCCCGACGGCCAGCACATCGTCTATCAGGGCTGTAGCCAGCCCGAACAGGATTGTGGCCTGTGGATCCTGGACCTGGGCAGCGGCCAGTATCGTCAGCTCACCACCACCGCCTCCGACAGCATGCCGCGCTGGTCGCCCACAGGCAATCTCATTGCCTTCATGTCGGCCGGGCGCAGTCCCGGCTGGGATCTGTTCGTCGTCGATGCCAACAACGGCAATATCCCCTTCTTTGCCCTCGATGACGCCAACGATGGCATGCCAGCATGGTCGCCCGATGGACAATGGCTGGCATTTCTCTCCGATCGTGAAGGCGATTGGGCCGTTTACAGCTGGTCAATGGACACACTGACCGTACAGCGGCTGTTCCCAGTAGCCAGCCCCCTGCCCGACTGGCAGGAAGCCAGCCTCGACTGGGCGCCGTAATCTGTTTTGCCAATACACGCTCCCTGCATTCAGAAATGCATCCCACCGACCTCTGCTATTTGACCTCAAACGCCGGCTCGGGCTATACTTACGATTGCCCGGCCGGGGAGTAGCGCAGTTCGGTAGCGCGCTTGGTTTGGGTCCAAGAAGTCGTCGGTTCAAATCCGGCCTCCCCGACTGCCACGCGGGCGTGGTGTAGTGGTAACACTAGAGCCTTCCAAGCTCTCGTCACGGGTTCGAATCCCGTCGCCCGCTCTCTCCCACACCTTTCTCCAACCAAACGCACATCGGGGCCCTAGCTCAAGTGGTTAGAGCAACGGTCTCATAAACCGTCGGTTCTCGGTTCGAGCCCGGGGGGCCCCACCTTTTTTTGATGGGTCAAGCACTGAGGAAGGAAGCTGCCTCGTATCATGGAGGGCAATAATGACGGATTTACAGCAGATCAAAGGCATTGGCCCCAAAACCGCTGAACTACTGCAGGCGGGAGGGATTCATACGCTGCAAGATCTGGCGCAAAGCACCCCCGAGCAACTGGCGGAAGTGGTTCAGGCGCCGGCCTGGCGGCAGCCTGCGTATGACGATTGGATCGCACAGGCACGGGCCCTGACCGGCGACGATTCCGTGACCAGCCAGCGGGCCGAATTGCAGGCGCTGGTGGCCGAGCTCAACGAGCTGGCCGCCGAACTCCAGGCGCTGACCCCTCATTATGTACCACCGGCCTTCTCCATGCAGGGCCTCAAACGCCTGCTCAAGAACAATCTCCATCGCTTTGCGCCCGACGTGCAGATGGGGGTCATCAAGGATCTGCAGGAAATGATGGAATCAACCCCGCCGGAAGAATTCCTGAATCCTGAAACATGGAAGGGTATGTGGTATACACTGAATTATCTGGCCCAGCAGGAGGCGGGCGATGTGCGCGATCGTCTCAGCAAACGCCTTACGCAGGTGCCGGGCATGAGCACCCTCACCGATCTTAAGGAGATGCTGGCCGATACGCCGCCTGACGAATTTCTGAAGCTG
>JAJRXO010000566.1 GCA_024276255.1 Chloroflexota bacterium
CAGGGGAGTGTGCTCTTTGTCGGGGATATAGTGGCTGGTCCAGGAGGCCGGAAAACTGAGGTCGGCATCGGGGTGACAACGTTGGCAGGTGACGAGAAGATTTTCGCGCACGACGCTCGACTCGGGATCTGTCACCGCCTTGATGTTATGAACGCCATGACAGTCGAAGCACACCGCCTTGTTGGTGGGCTGATCAGGTGACTCCCGTTCGAAAAGCGTCACCGTGGTGCCGTGGAAATCAGCCACATAGGTGTCGAAAACCGCCGTCGAAATGCCGTACTTGGACATGAGATTGGCATCGGCATGGCAGTGCCCACACGTCTGCGGGGAGGTCAGACGAAATTCGGCCGTGTGGGGATCGCCAACGCTATGCACGCTGTGGCAATCCACACAGGTGGGCACATCGGGATTGCTGTCATCCATCAAAGCCGCCCCATGCACACTGTTGCGATACTGTTCGTAGATGGCAGCATGGCATTTGCTGCAAGTCTGCGATATCTTCTGTCGCGGCGTGGTGGGATCGCTCACATCATGTGCGCCATGGCAATCGGTGCAGATGGGCGCATCGCGATTGCCGGCGCTCATGGCCTTGTGATGCACTGAGTCGAGCGTGGCCTGATACTGCTCGTTATGGCAAGGAAAACATGATCGATAGCGATCATACTGAAAATCGCGATAATTGTTGGCTGCCAGCGGAGGGTGGGGATAGCCCCGGATGTTAGTATGGCAGTCGATGCAACGAATGCCCTTTTGGCCATGCACCGAGGTATTGTAGGTGCTGCCGTCGATCACCAATGGCAAGACTTCACCGCTGGGTAACATCACCTTGCGATCGGGAATGCTGTGGCATTCCAGGCACAGCTTGTTGGCGTTCTCAGGCGACGCCTGCGGTGAACCGGCAGCGAAGGCCGGCACAACAACGATCAGGCCGAGGAGCAGCATTGCCACTCCGATCTTGAAGAATCGCTTCATGGCAGGGGGATACATCAGGGTCGATAGTAACGAATGCCAACAGCCAGATGACAGCTATTGCAGCGTTCGTTGTAGGTGGTTTTGCTGACTTCGCCGTACGTGCCGATGTCATCCTGGCCGTACACAATGCCTATGTCAGCATAGGTCATGGCGGGGTAGTTGATGCCGTCGGCTGTTGATTTGACACCATGAGGATCGTGGCAGGTGACGCACGAGGGTTTGGAATCAAGCGTGCCGTCGCCATCGCTGTCCCAGGCGCGCCAGTTCATATCCAGATGATCCCAATGGATGTTGGCTGGGATATTGGAAAAATTGAAGCCTTCTTTGCGTTCGTTGCGGAAGCGGGTCGTCACGGCGTCGACCGGCAGGGGATAGCCCGCAGGCGGGGGTGAGCTGTGCGTGAAGAGACCATTGCTGTAATCTGGCGCCAGGCCGACCAGGCGGGCTTCGTTGTGACAGGCATAGCACAGGCCAAATTGCTGACGATCGTAGGTGCTGTCGAAGGGAACGGGCACCTGCAGCGGCATGCTCAGCCAGCGCGTGCGCAGGTAGTTGTCTTTTTCAGCATCGTAACTCTGGGCAATGCCGTCGAAATGCACGCTCTCTGGCGCCTGCAAATGGCATACTTTACAACTGATGTTGATGCCGTCACGGCCATGGCCGGTCACAGCAAAACCATATTGCACGCCATCGCCCAC
>JAJRXO010000044.1 GCA_024276255.1 Chloroflexota bacterium
AGTGGTCGTACTGACGACGATTGATCGTCGTCCCACCCGGCTACAGGCCGATCAGGGACCAATCACTTTGCTGGATTTCACTCCCGCCAGCCAGACCTTCACGTATGGAATTCCTGCAAAACGTCGGGGCTGGTACCAGCCGGGGCAGGTGGTGTGGGTGCCGTTTGGGCGCAGTCAACGGCAAGGGGTGATCCTGAACCTGAGCAATGAAGCGCCCCCCGACATTACCATCAAGCCCCTGGGCGAGCCGGTCACCCTGCAACCGGCGCTCACAGCGGCCCAGATCGAACTGGCCCGCTGGCTGGCAATCACTTATATCGCCCCCTTGAGCGAATGTGTCAAGCTCATCCTGCCACCCGGCTTTGGCGCTCAGGTGCAGGTGATGGTGGAGCACGTGCCGGGCGCGCCCGTGCACGCGCCCGATCTCAGCCCCAGCCAGCAGGCCCTGCTCCTGCATCTACACCAGCACGGCCCCATGCCCCTGCGCGATCTGCGCAAACTCGACCGCCGGCTGGCTGCCGACGACGTGCTGGGGACCCTGTTGTCCGAGGGCCTGATCCGTCTGCGCGATCAGATCCAGGGGGCAAGCCCGCCGCCAGCCAAGAAAGAGCGCTATGTGCGGCTGAAGATCGCGGCCGACAAGATCACCCCCACGTTGATGGGGTTGGGCCGCCGCTCCAGAGCTGCACAGTTGCTGTTGTGGCTGGCAGACCAGCCACAGGGCCGGGCCAGCAAGGCCGCGGCGCGGCGCGCCACGCGTTGCACGCCGGCCAAGATTCGCGAGATGGTGGAGTGGGGCTGGCTGCAAGAAGAAGGAGATGATTTACAGGTGCGCCTGCAGGGCAAGGGCTTACAGGCTGCGGTGATGCAGCTGCGTGGTACACAAAACTATCTGCCTGTTTTACAGACTCTGGCCGAGCTGGGGCCGGATGCCGTGGCTTATGAACGGCTAACCGCCACCACCACCGTGAAGTGGCCACAGATCAAGCGACTGGCCGAGCTGGGACTGGTGGAGATCAACGAAGTGGAAGTGTGGCGCGATCCCCTGGCAGGCCAGGTCGTATATCCCGATACCCCGCCCCGGCTCACGCCCGATCAGCAGAAAGCCTGGGAGATCATCCGCCAGGGCCTGGGGCAATGGTTGGGGACCGAGCCGCCAGCAGCAGGCGAACGTCCGCCGGTATACCTGTTGCACGGCGTCACGGGCAGCGGCAAGACCGAGTTGTATTTACGGGCATTGCAGTGGGCGCTGGAGCATGGTCGGCAGGGCATCGTCCTCGTCCCCGAGATCAGCCTCACCCCGCAGACCGTGCGGCGCTTCATGGCCCGCTTCCCCGGCCGCGTGGCCGTCCTGCACTCCAAGCTGTCGGCGGGCGAGCGCTATGACACCTGGCAGCGGGCGCGGCAGGGTGATTTCGATATCGTCGTAGGTTCACGCAGTGCGTTGTTCACGCCCTTCTCGGCGGTGGGCGTGATCGTGGTCGACGAGGAGCACGACGGCGCGTACAAGCAGATCCGCACACCCCGCTATCATGCCCGCGACGCTGCGATTGCCCTGGCGCGATTGAGCGGCGCCGTAACCATCCTGGGCTCAGCCACGCCATCGCTGGAGAGCATGTTTCAGGCCCGGCGGCGGGTGTACATTGCCCTCAGCCTGCCGCGGCGGGTGCGCGGCCATCGGCAGCCGTCTGTCCCCGGCGAACCCGATCTGCCAGAGACGCTGGACCTGCCACCGGTGACCGTGGTGGATATGCGGGCAGAGCTGCGGGCCGGAAACCGATCTATGTTCTCGCGGGCGCTGCGTCAGGCCTTGCAACATGTGCTGGAGCAAAAACAACAGGCCATCCTGTTTCTGAATCGCCGCGGCAGCGCCACCTTTGTGATGTGTCGCGACTGTGGCTATGTGCTGCATTGCCCCCGTTGCGCAATCCCCCTCACGTTTCACGGCTTCGGCAATATCATGGTCTGCCATCACTGCAATCATCGCCAGCCCAAACCCCAGCAATGCCCCAAATGCAGCAGCCGTCGCTTCAAGGAATTCGGCGCCGGCACCCAGCGTCTGATCGATGCCCTGCACGCTGAATTTCCCGCGGCCCGGCCCCTGCGCTGGGATCGCGACACCACCGGCGGCAAAACCAGCCACGAAGAAATCCTGCAGGATTTTATCGATCACAAAGCCGATGTGCTGGTGGGGACGCAGATGATAGCCAAGGGATTGGACCTGCCGCTGGTTACCCTGGTGGGCGTGCTGAGCGCCGATATGGGCCTGTTCCTGCCCGATTTCCGCGCTGCCGAACGCGTCTTTCAGGTGCTGACCCAGGTGGCCGGTCGTGCGGGACGTTCGGCCCTGGGTGGACGCGTCATCTTTCAAACCTACCAGCCCGGCCACTATGCCATTGTCGCAGCCAGCCAACACGATTATGAATCGTTTTATCGCCAGGAGATGCGCTTCCGCCAGGAAAATGGCTATCCCCCCTATCGCCGCATTACACGTATGCTCTATCTGGATAGCAACCGCGATCGCTGTATGGTGGAAACCCGGCGTGTGCAGGGGCTGCTGGAGCAGCGGGCGCGCATGTTGCAAATGGAAGATTTCAGCCTGATCGGCCCGGCGCCGGCGTTTTTCAGCAAAGAACGGGGCAAATTTCGCTGGCATCTCATCATCCGCAGTCAGGAACCTCATCGACTCCTGGCCGGTCTGCAACTGCTGCCCAACTGGCGTATCGATGTCGATCCAGTGGATACGCTATGATAGGTCGAAAATGCGATATGACTGCCCCCTTCGTTGCTACACACCAGGGCTGCGCGACCAAAAACCAAAGATACCCTGCTCTGGCTGACATAGATCATACCTGAATACGTACGAATGTCGTACAATAAAGAATCGTCATTGTCGTCTGTCACCCCCTTTCGTTCCGCACACCAGCCAATGGCGGCTTTTGTTTTTTGTCTGTGGCTGAGTGCCAGGAGCATTGTTTCTGGAGTCGCCGTCTATGTCCAAAACCAATCAACACGATATCGAACTCAATTTGATGGATGAGGTGTTTGCCCAATATGGCGAGGAAAAGGGCGCGTTGATCCCGGTGCTGCAAAAAGCGCAGGCGCTTTATGGCTATCTGCCGCCCGAGGTGCTACAGCACATTTCCCGACGTATGAAGATCCCCGTGAGCAAGGTATATGGGGTAGCGACATTTTATGCGCAGTTTTATCTGGAACGCCGGGGACGCCATGTTTTGCGTCTGTGCGACGGCACGGCCTGCCATGTGAAAGGGACGCCTATCCTGTTGACCGCCCTGGAAGATCACTATCATCTGCAGCCGGGCGAGACCACGGAAGACAATGAATTGACAGTGGAGATCGTTTATTGTCTGGGATCGTGTGCGCTGGCTCCCGTGGCCGTATTTGACGGCACGGTGATGGGTCGCATGAAGCAGAAAACCCTGCTGAACACGATCAAGAAACGGACGGATCTCAAATAGCCATGTCCATTCCCATCACAAGACAAGGAGAATTCCCGTATGCAACAAGCGCTTGTGCATGATTTAGCTGAACGCAGAACCCTGGCGCAAACACGGTGGCAGGCCAAGACACAAGCCGATGTGTATATCACTGTGGGGATGGGCACATGTGGCATTGCCGCAGGAGCCAACGATGCGCTCAAGGGCATTCAACGTGAATTGGAAGCACGGGGGATACGTGCGGAGATCAGTGAGGTGGGCTGTGTGGGGATGTGCTCGTATGAACCAATGGTGGAGATTCAGGCCCGGGGAAGAGAGCGTATCAACTATGGTAATGTTACCACTCGCCAGGTGAAGGAAATCTTCCGACATTATTTTGATGGCGGCGCGCTGCGTAAGGCTGTGATCGTGGGACAGGTCATGCCCACCACCACTGAATCCCATAGCCATGTGCTGCATTCTCTGAGTTTCCGCAGCATCGATGCCGGCGAGCAGATCCCCTTTCAATCCAAACAGCTGCGCATTGTGCTCAGCAATTGCGGCCTGATCGATCCGGAATCAATTGATGACTATCTGGCTGTCGACGGGTATAGTGCTCTGGAAAAAGCGCTGCTGGAAATGACGCCGGAAGAGGTGATCGAAGAAGTGCTCAATTCAGGGCTGCGCGGCCGCGGGGGCGGCGGATTTCCCACAGGGCTGAAGTGGAGATTCGCCCGCGCCACCCCCAGCTGGCCCAAATACGTCATCTGCAACGCCGACGAAGGCGATCCCGGCGCTTTCATGGATCGATCGGTGCTGGAAGGCGATCCGCATTCCGTAATCGAAGGCATGATCATCGCCGGCTACGCTATCGGGGCCGAATACGGCTATATTTACGCCCGCGCCGAATATCCCCTGGCCATTCGTCGCCTGCAGATTGCCATTGAGCAGGCCCGCGAGCTGGGCTTGTTGGGTAAAGATATCATGGGCAGCGGCTTCAACTTTGAGTTACAGATCAAGGAAGGCGCCGGCGCGTTTGTATGCGGGGAAGAAACAGCCCTGATGAACTCCATTATGGGTGAGCGAGGCCAGCCGTGGCCGCGGCCTCCGTATCCGGCTGTTTCGGGTGTGTGGAACAAACCGAGTAATGTGAACAACGTCAAGAGCTATGCCTATACCCCGCGCATCCTGCGCCTGGGTGCAGACTGGTTCAAATCGCTGGGCACAGAAAACAGCCCCGGGACGGCCGTCTTTGCCCTCACCGGACAGACCCAACGCACCGGACTCATCGAAGTGCCCATGGGCATTACCCTGCGCGAGATCATCTTCGACGTGGGGGGCGGCGTTCCCAATGGCAAGCAATTCAAAGCTGTACAAACAGGTGGTCCGCTGGGCGGCTGTCTGCCAGACGCCTATCTCGACACGCCGGTCGACTTCGATTCCCTGCGCGCCGCCGGCGCGGTGATGGGTTCCGGCGGCATGATCGTGGCCGACGAGAGCACCTGCATGGTAGAGTTTGCCAAATACTTCATGCGTTTTGTGGTCGATGAAAGTTGCGGCAAATGCCCACCCTGTCGCATCGGCTCCACGCGGATGCTGGAGATCCTGGAGCGTATTACAGCCGGTGAAGGCACGATGTCAGACCTGGACGAGATCAAACGCCTGGCCCGAGGCATGCAGTTGGGTTCGTTGTGCGCCCTGGGGCAGCTTGCCCCCTCGCCCGTGCTCTCCGTGATACGCCATTTCGAAGACGAGTTTGTGGCCCATATCGAGAACAAGGAATGCCCGGCCCATGTCTGCCAGAACCTGATCACCTATCGCGTCATTCCCGATCTGTGCACCGGCTGTATGGTTTGCGCCCGCAACTGTGCGGTCCAGGCCATCAGCGGCGAAAAACTGCAAGTGCACGAGATCGATCCCGAGATCTGCGTACGCTGTGGGCTGTGTTACGCGGTCTGTAACTTCGACGCCATTGAAATTATTTCACCCCGCTGAGTCAATCCCCGGCAACGTCCCCATCTAAACGTGCGTGAGGAGTCACCTTATGCCCATCCATCTCACTATCAATGGTAAACACGTCACCGCTCCCGAAGGCGCTACGATCCTGGAAGCAGCCCGCGCCAATGGCATCGATATCCCCACCCTTTGCCATCATCCTGACCTCAGCAATATCGGCGCCTGTCGTATGTGTGTGGTGTCGGTAGAAAAAGCGCGGGGCGTGCAGACAGCCTGCACCACGCCCGCGGCCGAGGGCATGGTCGTCAATACCATGAGCCCAGAGGCCATCGAAACACGTAAATTCGTTCTGGAAATGCTGCTCACCGATCATCCCAACGACTGCATGACCTGCGAAGTGAACGGTGATTGTGAGCTGCAAGACCTGGTGTACGATTATAATGTCAAATGGCCGGAGCACAACGGCAAACGCCATCAATACGAAATCGATCCGGATCCCAACCCCTTTATTTTCATCGATCGTAACAAATGCATCCTCTGCGCGCGCTGCATCCGCGCCTGCGATGAAATTCAGAATCGCAGTGTATGGAATTTTGCCAATCGCGGCTTCGAAACGAAGCTCGTCGCCGGTGCAGACCAGCTCCTGTTGGACGCCTATTGCGAAAGCTGCGGCCAGTGTGTGGCCTATTGCCCGGTAGGCGCCCTGTTCGACAAGATGAGCCTGGGCAAGGGCCGCATCATGCAGGTGAAAAAGGTGCGTACGACATGCAGCTACTGCGGCGTGGGCTGCAATTTCGACCTGAATATCCGCAATGGCCAGATCGTACGCGTCACCAGCGCCCCCGATGCGCCCGTCAATGGCATGGCGTTATGCGTAAAGGGCCGTTACGGCTACGACTACGTGCACCATCCCGATCGCCTCACCCGGCCCATGGTGCGTGCCAAATGGCTGGATGCGGATACCGTGGCCGAACAGGTGAAAAGCGGTCAGTGGGCGTTATTCACCGAAGCCCAACAACGTCGCGCCAGTCTCAGCTATCGCCGTACATCGGGTAACGGCAAATCCCCAGCCCAGGATTCGCAATCCGAGATTACCCCCGACACATTCGTGAAAACCGATTGGGATACCGCCCTTGATGTGGTGGCACGCAAGTTCACCCAGGTGAAAAAAGACCACGGCGGCGATGCCTTCGCCCTGCTGGCCTCGGCCAAATGCACCAACGAAGAAAACTTTATCTTCAACAAGTTCACCCGGCAGATGCTGGCAACGCACAGCATCGACCACTGCGCCCGGTTGTGACACTCGGCCACAGTCACCGGTCTGGTGACTTCCTTCGGCAGCGGTGCCATGACCAACTCCATCGCCGACATCACAGAAGATAGCCAGTGCATCTTCATCATCGGCTCCAATACCACCGAAAATCACCCCGTGATCGGCGCCAAAATCCGCCGCGCCAAACGGCATCGCGGGGTCAAACTCATCGTGGCCGATCCCCGACGCATTGATATCGCCGACTACGCAGATCTGCATCTGCGCCAGAAACCGGGCACCGACGTTGCCCTGCTCAATGGCCTCATGCACGTCATCCTGCGCGAAGGCTGGCAGGATGATGAATTCATAGAACAGCGCACCGAAGGTTTTGCAGAGCTGAAAGCGATCGTTGAAAAATATACGCCTGAAGTGACCAGCGAAATCACCGGCGTGCCGGCCGCAGACATCGAGCTGGCGGCCCGCATGATGGCGGAGAACCGCCCCGGCACCCTGCTCTATGCCATGGGCATCACGCAACACACCACGGGTGTAGCCAATGTGATGAGTTGCGCCAACCTGCAGATGCTCTTGGGCAATATGGGCAAGCGCGGGGGCGGCGTTAACCCGCTGCGCGGGCAGAACAATGTGCAGGGCGCCTGCGATATGGGCAGTCTGCCCAATGTGTATCCGGGCTATCAAAAGGTGACGGATCCGCGGGTACGCGCCAAATTCGAAATGGCCTGGGGAGTCTCCCAGCCCGATCAGGTTGGTCTGACCGTCACCGAAATGCTGCAAGCAGCCGAAGAAGGCCGGGTGCACTGCCTGTACATCATCGGCGAAAACCCCATGACCAGTGAT
>JAJRXO010000567.1 GCA_024276255.1 Chloroflexota bacterium
TACGGCGCGGGCGCCGATCTCAATGGCCTGTTGCACGATATCCGGCACAAAGCGAGGCTGCCTGAAGATCAGCACCAGGTCCACTGGCTCGGGTACGGCCAGCAGGTCGGGATAGGCCTGTTCGCCCAGCGCCTCGCTCAGGTTGGGATTCACGGGAATGATGCGATAGCCGTGTCGCTGTAAATAAGCGGGAACGGTATAGCCGGCGCGATACGTGCGGGAGGACAGGCCCACCACGGCGATGGTGCGGCAGCTATCGAGGATCGATTGGATGGTTTGTGGGTCGTTCATGGCAGGGGCCCAGAGAGAGCAAGGCTGTGATTTTTTCTTGGGCATAGTATAGCACGAATATCGGTTACCGTCTGCGTTCATTTACGGTCTGGAGCTGGCTTTGCTGACACCCTGGATCTTGAGCGGAAAAGCGGCCTGGGGTAAGATAGGCGCACGACAATTGCTACCCCCAAAATCCGGAATTGGAAATATCTCCCCACCGAGCCCGACCTTGCTTTTTGGACGATTTTGTGCGAGATTCCCCTCGGGCAACTTCGTTCCCTCCCAACCAGCGCCCATGCGCCTGATCTAACCATCATGCTCCCCCGTCGCACCTTAGCTGATCTCGGCCTGCTCCTCGTTGCCCTCATCTGGGGACTGACTTTCGTCATGGTCCAGGATGCAGTGCATGCCTATCCTGTGTTCGCTTTTCTCAGCGCCCGCTTCACCCTGGCCCTGATCGGACTCCTGCCCATCGTGTGGTGGCGTCGCCACCATTTGCGCTTGCATCGGCAAACAGTGCCCCTGGGCCGGCAACTCGCTGCTGGTATGCTCATCGGCCTGTTCCTGTTCGCCGGTTATGGCTTGCAGACCGCCGGACTGCTCTATACGACGCCTGCCAAGGCCGGGTTCATCACCGGCCTGTCGGTTGTTATTGTGCCAGTGCTGGGGGTGCTGTTGGCGGGAGAGCGACCCGGCATGCGGGTGGTGTGGGGCGTGGGCCTGGCTGCCGTGGGCCTGGGGTTGCTGTCGCTCAGCGGCATCGATCTGGCCGCGGGGGTCAATCCCGGCGATGTGCTGGTGCTGGGCTGCGCCTTCAGCTTCGCCGCCCACATCTTCGTCATCAGCCGCTTCGCGCCCCGCATGAATGCCCTCATCCTCACCATTGTGCAGATCGCTACTGTGGCTGTCCTGGCCGCCATCACCAGCCGCCTGTTCGAGCCCGGCGTGTCCTGGCCGCCCACAGGCCAGCCCCTGTTTGCGGCTGCGTTCACCGGACTGCTGGCCACGGCCCTGGCCTTTGGCCTGCAAACCACGGCGCAACGCTTTACCACTGCCACCCACACGGCGCTCATCTTCGCCATGGAGCCCGTATTCGCCGCCGGCGCCTCGTTCGTGCTCATTGGTGAGGTGCTGCTGCCGGTGCAGATGTTCGGCAGCGCCCTGATCCTGGCCGGTATGCTCGTGGCTGAGCTGGGCCCGCTGCGCAAGCCCAGGCGTGCATAACCGCCTCCCCCGGAGTATAATGGCGGCAGTCGATACGAGTAGTTTGTCAGAAAAATAGTACGGTTGCTCATGACCTTTTTGGAGCCCGGTAAATCCGTAAACCAGAAAACCGGTAGACCGGGGGCCGTCACACAGCGGGGACCTGGCCCGGTTTTCCGGTTTCCAGGCCTAGCGGTCTACCCTGGCTTAACTTGAGCACCATCATTAACGCCGTCCATTTGCGGCGGAACTCTCCAAGGGCGTCGCGCAATACTTTTAGACCAGGAACTCGTCTTTCTACCAAGGACTACGCCATGGATCGCACCACTCCCACCTCGGCCAACGAAGATATTCAGCTCTACATGCGCACCTACTATTCCCTGCTGCGCAGCACGAGCCCCGTACAGATCAAGACCCTGATCGAGGCGCACAAGCGTATGCGCTCGGCGCTGCACGTCCATGCGAATGAGCTCTATCCCGATTGGGCGGCCCTGACCTACACCCTCATTCGCCTGCCCGCCTGCATCCACGATGTGAAGCTGGTGGTGATGGGGCAGTCGGCAGACGTGTTCAACGCCCACGGGTATCCCGACGTGCAAAACTGGCAGGAAGTTACGGCTCCAGGACGGCGTCGTCGCAGTTTTTTCGATGGCAAGCACACGCTGGCCGTGTATATCGCCAGCCGCTCCGACATTGACGATCTGGTGCCCATGCTCACGGCCTACCAGATAGAGCGTCGTAAATTGCGAACCCTGCTTGATCGGCCACCGGCGCTGGCCCTCTTGCAGCGACTCGTGCAGCAGGCGTCTGTTTGTGACGAGGATACCTGTCGACGCCTGGCCGAACTCACAGAGACCGAAGCAGCCGACTGGCAGCGCCTGTCCAATCTGCTGGGGCCGCAGATGGCGCCCGTCTTGCTAAAGATGGTACAACAGCCGTTTTCGTTGTCTATTCGCTCGCTGGCCGGTTCGCTGGCGCACTATCGCCGGGCCACACGTCGCTGGTGGGAAAACGTAGCCCGGCAGGTAAATGGCATTGATCTGGAACGCAGGCCGGTTTACTTTGTTTCCAGCAATACGCACAGCCTGGTCAATCTGCTCAGCGGCTATCCCCTGCAGTACGAGGAAACCCTGCAAGCCTTTCTGCACGAGCGAGGTTCTGAGGCCCTCCTGAATGAGTATCAGGGCATTGTACGTGAGCAGTTGCCCAGCAGCCGTGAGAATTTCATGTATTATGCCTGGAAGAAATATGAGCAGGCCCATCCCTCGGCTGCTACCGAGCGCCTGAAGCATGAGCGCCAGCAGGGTATTCTGCGCATTCCCAGCGCCCTCAATGCCTTTGATATCGAAATGCAGGTGATTGATCTGGGCCGTTTGCAGCAGCGCTGGCTGGACCCTCGCCTGCGCCTGCCGGGCATCGAGCGTCTGCGCCATAGCAACGCCCTGATCATCAACATCGATTATCCACTGGGCATGGGCGCCTACCAGGTGTTGAACGAGATCTCTCGCAATTGCGCCGAAATCCGCGGCGTTTTCATCATGGGCAAGGCGGCCACGCTCAATGGCCGCATCGGCGATGTGATGATCCCCAATGTGGTGCACGACGAGCACTCACTGAACACCTATCTGTTTCGCAATTGTTTTTGCGCCGACGATGTCACTCCCTATCTCGTATACGGTTCGGTGCTCGATAATCAGAAAGCCATCACTGTACCTGGCACCTTCCTGCAGAACGGCGATTATATGGCCGTTTTCTATCAGGAGGGTTACACCGACATGGAGATGGAGGCCGGTCCCTATCTCAGCAGCATTTACGAGATGGTTCGTCCCAAGCGGCATCCGTACAACGAGATCGTCAATCTTACCAGCACGCCTTTTCTCGTCGGCATCCTGCACTACGCCTCTGATACGCCATTCAGCAAGGGCAAGAATCTGGGAGCGGCCAGCCTCTCGTATTACGGCATGGATCCCACCTATGCCACCACCATTGCCATCCTGCGCACCCTGATGCAGGATGAAATCAGACGCTTATGATGCCGCCAGATGACATTGCCTGTCTGCGATCTGGCACGCCACGGCAACAGGCCGCCTGGCGGACGCTGCGAGACCTGAGGATATTTGAACGCCTGGCAGCCTATGATCCGGTGCTGGCAGGCACCATTCCCATTGATTGCGATATCCCCGGCAGCGATCTCGACGTGATCTGCTGTTGCGCTGATTTTGATGCCCTGGCAGCTCTGTTGCGTCGGCACTGGGGCCACATGCCCGGCTTTCGCCTGGCCGTCAAATCCATCGAGGACGAACCCTCACTCGTGTGCGACTTTCTCGCTCCTGATTTCCCCATTCAAATCTTTGCCCAGGATCGCCCCAGCCGCCAGCAGCGTGCGTATCTGCATATGCTGGTCGAGGCCCGATTGCTGGCAGGGGCCGATGCCGGGGCCCGGGCGGCCATCCGCGCCCTCAAGCGTTCGGGTCTGAAGACCGAACCAGCCTTCGCTGCCTATTTCGGCCTGCCCGGAGACCCCTATCTGGCGCTGCTGGAACTTTCATAAACAGCCTCATCCTGCTATAATCGGGCGGTTATCAATCCCAAACTACTTGACTGCTGGCCCCTCGTACAAGGGCGCACCGGCGGAGGTTCAATGAAAAAGTACATGATCTGGACGATCGGCTGTCAGATGAACGTGGCCGATTCTACCCATGTGGGTGCTGAACTGGAAAAGCTGGGTTATGAGCCCACCAATCAATTGCACGAAGCCGATGTGCTGGTGCTGAATACGTGTGTGGTGCGGCAAAGCGCCGAGGACAAGGTGGTCGGCAAACTGGGCTCTCTCAAGCCCTGGCGCCAGCAAAACCCCCAACGCACCCTGGCCCTCATGGGCTGCATGGTCGGCGTCAAGCCCTCACCCAAACTCGTCCAGGCTTTTCCCTGGGTGGATGTGTTCATGGGGCCCAGCGAGGCCCGGCCGCTGGTGGAGCATCTGCGCAATCATCGCA
>JAJRXO010000568.1 GCA_024276255.1 Chloroflexota bacterium
AGGCCATGGCCCGACCGGCGGTGATAGAGAGCGGCGCTCAACTGCTGCTCATGGGCTTTCCCCGCGTCGCGCATTATCGGGCGCTGGCCCGGCAGTGGGGTGTGGCCCGCCATGTGCGCCTGACCGGGGCCATTCCCTATGAACAGGCCCCGCGCTATCTGGCTCTGGGCGATATCGCCCTCGCCCCCAAGCGCTCGGCCACCGAAGGCAGCGGCAAACTACTGCCCTACATGAGCATGGCTCTGCCCATCGTGGCCACCGACACCCCGGTGCATCGACAATATCTGGGAGAGCAGGCCATCTACGCCAGCCAACCCTCGGCCCCCGCCCTGGCAGAGGCCATTGTCCGCTGTGTGGCAGAGTTGCCCGCGCAGCGCCAACTGGCTTTTTCCCTGCGGCGTCGCGTCCAGGCACAGTACACGTGGCAACATGCCGCCCGGCAACTCGATGCCGTCCTGCAGGAGCTGGCAAAGTCGATGTCCTGAACGGATGCTCCGTACTTCTCGCGTCCGGGTCATTGTTTTGCAAAGCGTTCAGGTTCCCCTATTGGCCGACAATTATGCTATAATCCCACGGCATTCCCCCCAGACTTGCGAGTTATTTCTCATCCGGCCAGGCCGGAATCAGGAAGTCTTCTCGCCAGGAGCGACTGGAGCAGGAGCGAATCGCTGTTCATCCTTTGCACCTGGCCGACTTCACGAGCGAGTCATCCTGAGCAATGACCACTCATGCTTTGTGAGCCTGGGCTTCACTGAAAATGAGACAAAACGCCAAACCTCCCGCAAGGGATAAGAGAGGACCTTGACCTATGATTCTCAAATCGAAATGGACCGTTCTGGCCACCAGTATGTTGCTGCTTCTGGTATTGGCCGCGTGTGGCGGCCAGCAGGCCCCTGAACCGACAGCGACATTCACGCCCCATCCCACGTTTACGCCTACACCCGAGGGACAGTTGGCCAACGAGCAGCTTTTCAATGCTGAGATCTCGCAGAACGACGCTGGTGGCTCCTCAGTGGCTCTGCCCACCGATACCCCCACCCTGGTACCGACCGACACCCCGATTCCCGAACCACCCACTCCTACCCCGGAACCACCCACACCCACCCCGGTGCCGGCGGCGGTGATCATCAATCGTGACACCGTGAATATTCGTCAGGGTCCGGGCGTATCGTATCCGGTCGTGGGCCGCGCCAGCAGCGGTCAGCAGTTCATAATCACCGGCAAGAATCCCGCCGGCGACTGGTGGCAGATCGATTTCAACGGCAAAACCGGCTGGATTATCGATCGCCTGGTGGATAAGGCAGGTCAGATCGACCTCGTAGAAGTCGTGGCCAGCATTCCGGCCCCGCCGCCCACGCCCACCCCGCGCCCCCCCACGCCCACCCCGGTGCCCACCGCACCTCCTGCCCCGGCCTTCCCCTTCACCCTGGGCAAATCCGACGTGTGTGAACCCAATGCCGGCCAGACCTACTTCAGTGGTTTCGTACGCGACAAGAACAACAATCCTATCAATGGCGTGTGTGTGCTGGTTTATTACTATGAACCGCGCAAGATCAAATGCTCCGGTTGTGACGGCGTTGGTGATGGCGTCTGGGGTTTCTCGCCCTTTGGCGGCCCCGCGCCCGCCGGTACTCCGGTCGAGATCTACGTTGTCAAGTGTCCGGCCGATATCCCATTGGGCGGGATTTCCAGCGGATTCGGTGATCTGACGCCACTTTCGGAAAAATGGAGTAAAACCATCAACGAAAGTGTGCAGTGTACCGGCATCACATTCTACAAAAACTAGGCCACCTGTTTTTCTCCATTCCGAAGCCGAGCCGCCGCGCTCGGCTTCCTCGCTATGTTCAATCCCCGTTTTCTGCGCAAACTGGCTGTTGCTCTCTTCATCCCGATTCCCATCCTCACTTTATTGCTGCTGGTCGGGATAGGATGGCGCACAGGCTATTTGTATGAACTCACGGGCGAGGAACAACTCTTCGCCCAGATCAAGGGACTCAGCGATCTCAGCGCCGATCTGCTGCGGCCGCGGCTGCATCTGGCCAATGATGAACCGGCCGCCCATAGCGGCGTGAATCCCTTCGGCGTGAATGTATTCCTGGAGCAGGAACCCGATCCGGCAGCCCGCGAGCGCACGGTGCAGATGGCGGCGGCGGCCGGCTTCAAATGGCTGCGTCAGGAATTCGTGTGGGAGGATATCGAGATCCATGGCAAGGGCGATTTTCAGGATCGGCGTCACGAACCCTATCGCTCGGCTTGGGATAAATACGATAATATCGTTGATCTGGCGGACAAGTACGATATGCAGGTGATCGCCCGCGTCAGCAATCCCCCTGCCTGGACGCGCAGCCAGGGGAACGAGGCGGGGAGCTATGCACCGCCCGATAATGTGCAGGATTTCGCCGATTTTGTGTTCACGCTGGTGCAGCGTTATCGCGGGCGTATCCGTTATTACCAGTTGTGGAACGAGCCCAATATCTACCCTGAATGGGGAAACTACGCCATCAGCCCTGAAGATTACACGCAGCTGCTGTGTGCCGGGGCGCGGGCGGCGCGGGCTGCTGACCCCGATGTGGTGATCATCAACGGTGCCCTGGCCTCGACCATTGTGCTGCAACCGGCGGCGCCACCGCCGGGCAATGCCCTGAACGATCTGATATTCATGCAACGTATGTATGACGCCGGCGCCCGGGATTGTTTTGACATCGTGGCCATGCAGGGCTACGGCTTATGGTCCGGGCCCACGGATAGGCGGATGAACCCCCGCGTGTTGAATTTTGCCCGTCCTCTGTTTATGCGTGATCTTATGGTAGCCAACGGCGACGCGCACAAGGCCATCTGGATCAGTGAGATGAACTGGAACGCCGTGCCCGACGCCGTGCCCGATAAGCGATTTGGTCAGGTCAGCGAGGCCCAGCAGGCACGTTATCTGGTGCGAGCTTACGAACGCATCCAGCAGGAATGGCCCTGGCTGGGGGTGGCCAACACCTGGTATTTCAAACGCCCTGATGACACCTGGCGGCAGGAAGCCAAGCCGGAATACTATTTCCGTCTCACGGAACCCGATTTCACACCCCTGCCGGTGTACGAAGCCATGAAAGAATACGCACCAGCGGTGAATGACCGGCCGCTGATGGGGGTGGGCGCCCACCCGCCCGATCATTGGGCCATTCGCAGCCAGGACTATGTGTTACGGGATCACGCCACGGCCACGCTGGGCACGATAGGTCTGTTACCGGCAGGCGGGTCTCTGCAGGTGGCTGTGCAGGGTGCTTCTTTGCGATTGTGGATCCCTGAAGATGCGCCACCCGGCACCATTGAGGTCGCAGTTGATGATGCCGGACCGCAATCACGGCAGGTGGAGCCGGGACGCGTGATCCGCATTAAAACCCCGGGCGATGTGAGCCTTGTTCGCATCACCGCCGTCGATGAGCTGTGGGTGGATCACTGGCAGGTAAAGGGACAGGATCGGACGGGACTGTTCTGGCCCTTGCTGTGCCTGGCTTCAGCCGTTTTCCTGGCCCTGAGCGTTGGTTTGCTCTACGTTTTCAGCCGACGACGGCAATCGACGGTTTAGTCGTCGTTTTATTTCACCTGCTTTACATTAATCAAACCTTAATCCCTGCTATGATCCATCGCATATAGTGACAATGCCTCCTATGTTATAATCGCATTGGTACATAATATGTCGCTACATAGGTCATTGTCCCCACAAAATCCCCGGAATATTATCTCCTCACCCTGTTCTTCAGAGTAGTTGTTATGACACTAAAACGTATTTTCCTGGCGCTGTTCTTGTTATTGCTTGTAGCTATCCCGGCTGCGGCGCAAGGCGGCGATCCAGCGGCAGAATTGCAAAAAGAGTTATGGTGCCCCATCTGTCAGGGCATTCGCCTGGATGTGTGTGAGCAGCAGGTTTGTGAACAAATGCGGGAATTGATCGATCAGGAGCTAGCTGCCGGCAAGACTAAAGAAGAGATCAAACAGCAATTTATCGAATTCTATGGTCCGGTTGTGCTGGGAGAACCCCCTCGTGAAGGCATCAACTGGCTGGCGTGGATCGTACCGATCTTATTGGCTGTGGGCGGATTGGCGTTGGCCGGTTGGATGACGCATAGCTGGAGCCGTCGCAGTCAATTGCAGCCAGCGCCGGACACAACACTCGACTCAGCGACCGAACCCGATCCCTATTTGTCCCAGGTAGAACGCGAGATAGAGGACCTATGAACGAAGCGCTTCCTCCCGAAAATACCCCTGAAAGCCGTTCCAGTCAGGGCAAACTGATGGTAGGCTCCATTGCCTTTGTCGGTATTCTGTTGGTGGCTGTTTTCTACTGGGGTGTACTCAATCCCCCCACCAAACGCCCCGAAAGCGGCATGGCCCCCCTGTTTGAGCTGCAAACCTATGACGGCGACCCCATTCGCCTGATTGATTACCGCGGGAAGCCCGTGGTGGTGAATTTCTGGGCCAGCTGGTGTTTGAGCTGTCGGGATGAGCAGCCGATCCTGGAGGCCGCCTGGCGCAAGTATAAGGATCAGGTGATGTTTTTGGGCATCGCCTATCTGGACCAGGAAGCCAATGCCCGCGCTTACATGGAGGAATTCGACGTAACATATCCCTATGGACCGGATATGGGAAGTCGAATTTATACGGCCTATCATGTGCAGGGGGTACCTGAAACCTTTTTCATCGATGCCGAGGGCAAGTTGCATGGCTTTCATGTCGGCCCCATTTCGGCGTCGGCTCTTGACGAACGCATTCAACAATTATTAGCAGTCGTCCCTTAAGGAGGGTTTAATGGCCGATTTAGGATATATTGCCCTGGCACTGGCATTTATCATAACCTTATATGGTCTTGCTGTCAGTCTGTTGGGCGGTTACCGAGGCGATGAAGTGTTGATCACCAGCGCCCGTAACGCGCTTTATGTGGTAGCCGGCTTGGTCGCCATATCGACCATCGCCTTGTGGTACCTATTCATCACCAATGACTTCTCCATCGAATTTGTGGCCAGCCACAGCGAGCGCAGCCTGCCTACATTCTATCGTTTCTCGGCGATGTGGGGTGGGCAGGATGGCTCTCTGTTGTTCTGGTTGTTTATTCTCGCCATTTATAGCACTGTGTTTATGGTGGTGGAATGGCGGCGCCAGGTGCGTCGCCGGCCCTACATGATAGCCACACTGCTGGCCGTGCACCTCTTTTTCCTGGCAGTCGTATTGTTCGCAGCCAATCCCTTTGAACGCCTGTGGGTATTGGCCGACGGCAGCACGCAGGCGGCGCTGTTCCGGCCGGAAGGCGCTTCCCTGTTTATTCCCGCCGACGGGATGGGTCTGAGCCCCCTGCTGCAGAACTACTGGATGGTCATCCATCCCGTGTTCCTGTATCTGGGCTATGTAGGGCTGACCTTGCCCATGGCCTACGCTGTTTCCGGCCTGGTTTCCGGCGAGCTGGACAATCGCTGGTCGAAAGACGTGCGTGTGTGGAACCTGATTCCCTGGATGTTCCTCACCATCGGTATTATCATGGGCAGCCAGTGGGCATATATCGAGCTGGGCTGGGGCGGTTTTTGGGCCTGGGACCCGGTGGAGAATGCTTCATTCATCCCCTGGCTGACGGCAACCGCCTTTCTGCACAGCATCATGCTCCAGCATCAACGGGGCATGCTGAAAGTGTGGAATGTGTCGCTGGCATTCATCAGCTTCTGGCTGGTGGTGATTGGCACCTTTATCACACGCAGCGGCATCATCGATTCGGTCCATGCCTTTGCCCTGTCGAATGTGGGCCCCATGTTCCTGAGCTTCATCATCCTCAGCTTTGCCCTCTTCATGTACCTGTTGTGGCAGCGCTTGCCGCAGCTGCAATCGGACTCTGAACTGGATTCGATGCTCAGCCGGGAATCGGCCTTCCTGTACGTGAATGTGCTGTTCATTGTCGCCGCCTTTGTGACCCTTTTTGGCACCGTTTTCCCCATTATCTCCGAGGCCCTGACCAGCACGAAAATCGCTGTCAGTGCGCCCTATTTCAACAAGGTGGATGGCCCCATTTTCCTGGGCATCCTGGTGCTGATGGGCATCGGACCATTGCTGGGATGGCGCCGCAGCTCGTCTGATATGCTGCGCAAGAGCCTGTTGCCTCCCCTGGCTATGGCCTTGCTGGTCGTGGCGATCCTTATCATGTTGGTCACGCGACACTGGTTGCCATTACTGGGCTGGGGTCTGTCTGCTCTGGTTTTGGGCACCATTTTGTGGGAATTCTTCCGCGGGGCCCAGGCACGTCGCCGGTCCACAGGAGAAGCCTGGCCACTGGCCCTGCTGCGGGTGATGGCCCGCAATCAGCGCCGCTACGGTGGATATCTGGTGCATCTGGGCGTGGTTATGATCACCGTTGCCATCGTCGGCGCCACCAGTTTCCAGTCCAATCTGAAGACCAGCATCCGTTTGAATGAAACGGTCGAACTGGCCGGATACAGCTTCACCTACACGGGCCTCGAACAGGAAAAATTCTCCAACCACGATGCCGCCATTGCCAATGTGCTGGTCAAAAAAGGCGATACGGTTATCGGCACACTACGCCCACGCATGAACTTCTATACGGCTGTTTCCGGCCGCGACATGGGCCCCACTACTGAAGTCGGACTGCGCACCAATCTGCATGAAGACGTCTACGTCGTCTTCAATGGCTGGGAGCAGGACGGCAATCTGGGCGCCTTTGAGATCTTCATCAATCCCTTGATGCTGTGGATGTGGATTGGCGGCTTGGTGATGGTTGGCGGCACCCTGTTCGCTGTATGGCCTATGCCCCGTGCGGCTACTCGCCGTGTGCGAGCGACTGCTGTTGCTCAACCCGCCTCCTGATTTCACTTCTCCATTTATTTTATGCCGAACACTATGTGGATCCTCGTCAGTTTTGTTCTCACCCTCATTGCTGCTGCCGTCATCTTTGGCCCTTATTTACGGCAGCCCTCCCTGCGGCTTGGCAACACCAGCATCGATCCGAAACTGGCCGCCTTATACTCCCGTCGTGATGCCCTCTATCAGGCTTTGCGCGATGCCAAGTTCGATCTGGAGACCGGCAAGCTCTCGGAAGAGGACTATGCCCGGCAGAGCACCCTCCTCAAGCATCAGGCCGCCGATGTCCTGCGCAGCATCGATCAGCTGGAAGCCAGTCTGATAGCGCCGGAGCTGGACGCCCGTATTGAAAAAATGGTGGCAGAACGACGCCACGAACCGGACGAACTCAAACGTTCGACCCCCCGCGCCGAAACTTCGGCGCGCAGCGCTGCTGCCGGTTTTTGCACCCAATGCGGTGCAATACTGACGCCCGGCGATCGTTTCTGCGGCAAATGCGGTCAGCCCTTGCGCAACTGATTCCCCACCTCCTCGCTTCTTCATCATCCCCGACGAGTTCTCGTCGGGGATTTTTTACGGCAAATTGCTGGCCTGGTGGTTTCAATCAGCCCTTCTTTCCTGCGTTTCGGAGGATATTGACAGAAGTTCGCTGGTTAATGTAAACTAGACTGACCAGTCAGTCTAGTTACGAGAACTGCCATGACACCTCAGAAAACCTCACGACAGAGCCGGCAAAATCAGATTCTGGATGCCGCTATGGAGGTTTTTACGCGCCTGGGTTTTAACAAAGCGCGCATGGACGATATCGCTGCCGAGGCCGGTGTGAGCAAAGGTAGCCTGTACTGGCATTTCAAGAGCAAGGAAGACATCATCTCGGCCGTATTGAACCGCCTGTTCCAGGGCGAGCTGGGCGACCTGGTGGAGATCAAAGCGATGGATATCCCTGCCGATGAGAAGCTGCAGCGTTTTGTACAACGTTTGCGGGAGGATGTTCAGGGCATGCAGCGCTGGCAGCCCCTGATTGCCGAGTTCTACGCTGTAGCCATGCGGCGAAAGAGTTTCCGTCGCTATCTGCAATCCTATTATGACGAATACATCGAGCATTTGAGCGCCATCATTGCTGAAGGCAAAGAGGCCGGTGTGTTCCACGCCGACGATCCCCGTGCAGCAGCGTTTGCGCTCGC
>JAJRXO010000569.1 GCA_024276255.1 Chloroflexota bacterium
CCAGCCATGCTGAGCCAGCACAGGCAGATAGGATGGGGTGGATGCATAAAAACTGATCTGCTGACGCACAGCCGCCCGTTGCCGCTCGCGTTCAGCGGCTGTATCTCCTACCACGGCGAATACCGTGGCGCTGATACGGATATCCTGCATGGAACGGCCGCTGCGCGCCGCTCCGGCAGTGATCCAGGGGAGAACATGCTGGCGCAGATACGCGGTCGTATGAAACGGGTGCACATGAAAACCATCTGCCACTTCACCTGTCAGCTCGCACAGGCCGCGATTCACACCGGCCAGATAAATGGGAATGTGGGGGTGAGCAAGGGGGCCAGGGTTGAAGAAGGGAGGCATGAGTGTAAACTTGTAAAACGAGCCACGGAAATTGAGCCGTGTGCCATCTTGCCATGCCTGCCAGATGTGGCGTAACGCCAGCACATATTCCCTGAGCCGCGCCCGCGGCTGGCCCCATGGCATGGAAAAACGCCGTTCAATGTGTGGCTTGATCTGCGTGCCCAACCCCAAAATAAAACGTCCGTCGCTATACCGCGCCACATCCCAGGCCGCGTAGGCAGTTTGCATGGGACTGCGGGCAAATGCCACCACGATCGCTGTGCCCAGGATTAACGTACGGGTGGCATCCGCAGCCAGTGCCAGCTGCGCAAAAGGATCATGCACGGTTTCCGGCACCCACAGAGCATCAAAGCCAAGTTGCTCGGCCGCCCGCGCATTGCGCTTGATGTCAGCGATCGTGTGCGCGTTCAAAACAGCATCCAGTTTCATAGAACCTCCTCATAACCGTCCCGCAACACAGACGGCAATTGTGGATAACCCTGTGGAAAAACATGGAAAATATGGGGGAAGAACAGAGGGAAAGGCAGGGGGTAACCTGGGGAAAACATCTGGAAAACTACTGATTCACCGGCACGTCAACGAAAACCCAGGGCAGGTCAAACCGTTCAGCCAGATGTCGTCCCAGGGCCTGAACGCCCAGCGTCTCGGTGGCATAATGTCCTCCATAAAGCACATTCATGCCCATCTCGCGACCGGCATGTGCCATGGTGTAATCCCGTTCGCCGGTGATCAACGTGTCACAACCCAATGCCTGCGCCTCATCCAGGCTACGTGCGGCATCGCCCGAACACACGGCCACGCGGCGCAACGCTGCGGGGCCAAACGCATCAATCTGCAAGGGAGCAGCGATATGCTTCTCAAATCGTCGCACCAGCTCGGCAAACATTATTGGCGCAACCGGCGCAGCGATCACTCCCACCTTTAGCCCCTGAAAAGCATTGTATCCCCCCTGTATCTCCAGGCCCAGCAAGCGGCACAACTCTGCATTGTTGCCCCACTGTGGATGCACGTCCAGGGCAAGATGAGCGGCATAGAGATTAATGTCCTCCTTGATCAACCGTCGCACTTTGCGACCATAAGCGCCTACCAGGCGTTGCGGGCCGCCCCAGAAAATGCCATGATGTACCAACAACATGTCCGCGCCCCGGGCAAGAGCTTCTGTAATGGTGGCCAGAGACGCATCAACGCCCACAGCCAGCCGGCCTACCCGCGGGCGACCCTCCACCTGCAAACCCTGCGGCCCATAATCAACGATGCTGTGAATTTGCAGCACCTCATCCAGATAACGAACCAGATCATCTCGCAGCATGTGTACCTCCGAAAATGAGTTCATAGAGCCTGAAGCCGCTGCGTGGGTTGCCGTCGCAACCACCACAGCGACGCCATGAAGCCCAACAGCATAACCACACTGCCTGACAGATACGGATAATGCAAATCAATATCAAACAGAGTGCCGGCCCACAACGGTCCCGCAATGCGCCCCAGGCTCATGAACGAGTTATTCAGCCCCATGGCCATGCCCTGGGCACCGGGACTGCGCAAAGAGATCAGAGAAGCGGTTGCCGGCCGTAAAAATGAATTGAACAGCACGAACACGGCTGCAGTCAACAACACAGTCACAAAGGTAGTTGCCTGTAACATCAGCAAAAAGCCACCGGCACAGCCCAGAAATGCCATCTTAATCAGAGTTGCCTCGCCCCAACGGCGTGTCAGCGGGCCGGTGAGAACTCCCTGTACGAATGCGGATGTCAATCCTACGACAGTCAAGATCATTCCCACATGCTGTGCATCATAACCAAAACGCTTCAGAGCGTACAGGCCGAACACACCCTCAAAACTCGTCAGGCCAAAGCTCAGCAGGAATACCAGCGCCAGCAGGGGACCGATTGGGCTTCGCAGGGCCAGCCACAAGCGCCGCCATTGTCGGGGAGAGCTCTCAGTCTGCGCATGCCTACGGGCAGCCGCCGGTAATGATTCAGGAAGCAGCCAGATAATGAGCAGCATGGCCAGCAGCGACAGTCCCGCGGCCACAAAAAACGGCACCCCCAGGCCATACACGGCTGCCCAGCCGCCGATACCCGGTCCCAACACCATGCCCACCCCCATCGCTGCCCCTACCACTCCCATGCCTCCACCGCGATCCCGTTCGCTCGTACTGTCGCCGATATAGGCCATGGCCGTGGGCAGCGTGGCCGACGACAGGATGCCAGCCAGAGCCCTCGCCGCATACAACATCCACATCTCGCTGGCAAGGCCGAACAGAATCAAGGCCACGGCATTGCCCAGCACACCCACAAGCAAAATCGGTTTGCGCCCCACGCGATCCGACAGTTGCCCCCAAAACGGGGCAAAAATCAACTGCATCACCGCGAATATCGACATCAACATCCCCAGGGCACTACCCCCTGCCCCCATGTGGTCGATGTAAAATGGTAAGATTGGAATAACGATGCCGAAGCCCAGCATCACCACCACCAACGTAAAGAACAGAATCCACACGTTTTTGCGATCTTGCGGCGACGACATGGCATGCTCCCAGGGGCAAAAGGATGTCGTGGATCATACACCGAAGATCTCGGATTGCCAAACAGGCATCGTGGCCAAACGACAGCCTCCTCCATCATTCCCGATCTCGCACACCGCTGCCCATTTCCTCAGCTGACACACCATCTTCTGAGTGATCAATGTCGTTAAAAACTATGGCATGGCGCTAATTACCCGATTTGTTGAAGATATAAAATGCTCCTAAGCCCCGGGCCAGTTGGCGAACGCTGCAAGTAGTGATAAACTTAATCCATCATCGACTACTCCTCCCCACATCTTCTTTGTCTGCCATGAAAGACCAAGCTCGGCGCTGGGTGACCTTGTCCGCAGCTGCCAAACTGCTAGGCGTCCATCCTGCTACTCTGCGGCACTGGGCCGATACAGGCCAGGTGCCCTCCTATCGCACGCCCGGAGGACACCGACGTTTCGATGCCGCCGATCTTCATGCCTTCCTGCTCAAGGCCAGCACCGGGGTCGATATGCCCACCGAGAGCGATCAGGAAGCCATGATCGAAACTGCGCTCGTGCAGACCCGGGCCGAATTGCAACGATCGCCGCCCTCGCAGGACATCTGGTTCAGCGCATTTGACGACCAGGGGCGGGAACGTCAGCGCGCGCTGGGCAGAAATCTATTTGAATACACCGTTCAGTACATCACCCGCCCGCAAAAACGCGTTGAGCTGCGCCACAAAGGCTGGCGACTGGGTGCTGCGTATGCCGAAAGCTCTTTACGCTACAACATCTCTCTCATTGATACGGTACGCGCCTTTCAGTACTTCCGTCACAATCTGATCCAGGCGCTTACTGGCGGTGAAGAAGACAAGACAATCTTCGATCAGGAGGATATACGTCTGCGGCAGGATGTCGACGACTATCTCAATGAGGTGCTGTACGGGCTCATCGAATCCTACGAACAGAAGATCCTGGGGGCGGCGTTGATGGCCCGGCATGAAAATGGGGATGAATCGCCATGAGCGACGCCCGCCGCTGACGAACTCTCTGGTTGTTTAGCGCGGGCAATTCGTAGCTGTTGAGCGGGTGCAAGCGGGGCCTGTTTCATACCGCCTTCCGGCTCTCGGGAGCCCATGTTTGGCCGATCGTGGTAACAAATCCCCCTCTCACACCATCTAAACACATAACTCCCCAACACATCACTCCCCCCTCCTCTCTCATGACCAAACAACGTTTCCCTTTGCTCCTCTTGCTGGTCTTCCTGTTGGGCGGCTGGTGGATCTGGCAGAATCGCCTGCCCGGCGTCCCCAATCCCCAGGCGCGGCCAGCCATCCCCCGCCCTGGCAATCCCGCCCCTGATTTCGAATTGCAAACACCCGATGGCGGCTCCATTCGCCTGGCCGATTTGCAGGGACAGGCCGTGGTGCTGAATTTTTGGGCCTCCTGGTGCGGCCCCTGCCGGGCTGAAATGCCCGAACTGCAACGCGCCTACGATCAATTCTCTGCCAATGGACTGGTCGTGCTCGGCGTCAATCAGGGCGAGCCGGTTGCCATTGTCAATGATTTCATGGCCCAGCTCCAGCTCTCGTTTCCGGTTGTCCTCGATCAGCAACTGCAAGTTTCTCGGCTCTATCAGGTCAATTCATTACCCACCACCTTATTCATCGATCGCAACGGCATGATTCAGGATCTTGTCATCGGTCAAATGAATGAGGCCATTCTCAAAGAGCATCTGCGCTCAATTTATCCCTGAACATACTCATGATCCCCACCCTGCAACTGGGCCCTGTGGCCCTGCCCACGTATCCCCTGCTGGCCCTGCTCGGTTTTTATCTCGGCTTGTGGCTGGCTGCCAAAATCGCGGTTCGCCGCCAGATTGATCCCGATCATATTTACAACATGGGTTTCTATGCCCTCATCGGCGCCATCGTGGCCGGACGCATCGGTCATATCATCCTCTTCTTCTCTGCCTATCGCTCTGATCCGCTCAGCATTCTCTCGCCCAACCTGGCAGCCTTCCAACCTCTGGTTGCCGCGGTCACCGGCATCCTGATCATCATTTTGTATCGTCGCCGCAACCGGCTGGCAGGAGATGCTGTGTTTGACAGCCTGGCGTACGGCGCCTTGCTCACCCTGGCCATCCTGGCCCTGGCCGATGGCCTCAACGGCAGACATTTCGGCAGCCCCAGCGGCCAATTCTGGGCTATCGAACAATGGGGCGAGTCACGCCATCCCGTACAATATTACGAAATGCTGGGCACCCTGGTGGTAATCGGGCTTTTGTGGCTGCGAAGCGCGGCCATAAAGCCGGGGCGGCTGGGCCTGTGGGCGGCCGCCGGCTATGCGGCCGTGCGCCTCCTGGTCGACGCATTTCGCGATCAGGCAACCATAATCGGCGACGGCTTCCGCCAGAGCCAGGTTATCGCCTTTGTCGCCCTCATCGTCCTCCTGCTGGCCCTGTATCAAACGGCCCAGGCGTCCGACACCCCTCCGGGCGTGGCCTTTGAGTGGGAACAGGACGTGTCTTCGGAATAACAACCCCGGCAGACGCGGAGTCCCGGGGATTAGACCGCTGACGAGGGAGCTAGCGACGGCGTTTGAGCTTTAACTTATCGCCCAGCAGCGAGGCCATAAAGCGCCTTTCGCCGGCGGTGACAAACTGGATCGTTATCGTGCTATCGCCGTCTGCCGGTTCCACGTGTGTCACCACACCGGGTCCAAAACGCTTATGCTCCACTGCCTGTCCTACTTTCAGGCGTACCGGTCGCCGCGATGCGGCCTGTTGTGAGCGGGGCGACTGCACCGCTGCCAGCTGGCGCAATTCGCGATCGCGCCAGGATGCAGCAAAAGCCGTGAGATCGTCCGGCTGCTTCAGGTGTTTGCGCAATGGAATGATCTGCTTGAGGGCTTTCGATAATCGCTCCATCAGCGCCGCCTTGCCCTGAAAACGTCCCCCGCGGGCAATACGTCGGGATGCCGCGGCCAGCGCTCTTTCGATTGCCTTGAGCTGTTCTTCGGGAAACGGGTCATATGGCTGTAACAAAATCAGCTGCACACCATTTGCCCGACAGAGCTCCCGGCGAACCTCGTCGCGGGCAGCCTCTTCCAGCTCTTCCTTATCACTCTTACGACGCTGGCCCCGGCCCTGCAAGCCCACAAAACGCACGGCAATGCCGATTTCGGGATACAGAATATCAAGCTTGAGCTTACGACGGGTGACGGGGTTAATCAGCCAGGGAGGGGAAACACGTTGTTGGCTTTCAAAGCCATCAAAAATCCGGGCCAGAACTTCGTTCCAGCCCATTAAATACAAATGACTACTCATAAGAAATGAATGATTTGCTCCTGCGCTTGCATTGTGTCGGCAATGAAGATAGGCGTGCCGCACAGAACGGGCAGTCATTCTAGCAGGTACGTTCGCTCATGCCAAACTCACGGGGCCATCAGGTCGCAGATTCCGACCCCGCCGGTTGATAAAATCGCATCAGGAACCAATCCACAAGCCAGGGCGCGGCCAGAGCGCCCCATACCAGCACGCGATCAAACCAGGTGGCGTAGGCGTCACGCGGTTCACGGCGGGCTGCCCGTACGATCGCCCGCCCCACCTTATCCGCTGGCGTACGGGGCATACGATTGCGATGATGCCCGCGGGCATCGCCGGTGAGTTCGTTTTGGCTGAACGCAGTCGCTGTTACCCCGGGATAAAAATTCACCACACGGATGTTGTGAGGCTTGAGCTCGACGCGCATCGCTTCCGACAGGGCATTGAGGGCAAACTTGGAAGCACAATACATGCCGGCGGCCGGCATGGCCCGTCGGCCAATGATGGACGAGATATTGATGATCAGGCCGTCATGTTGGCGACGCATTATGGGCAGCACCGCTTGCGTGACCTGTACCACTCCCCAGAAGTTCACATCAAACAGGCGTCGGGCTGTCTGCAAATCAATGTCACCTATGGGGCTACGCATCCCCACACCGGCATTGTTTATGAGGATATCCAATCCTCCAAAAGTGGCCGCGGTTTTCGTCACCGCATCCTGAACGGCCTGGGCATCCGTCACATCAGCCACCAGGGGCAGCGCCTGCACCCCGCTGTGCTTCTGCAGCTCGGCCGCCAGCTGCTGCAGGGCCGCGGCATCACGCCCCAACAGGGCCATATTGAGCGGGTAGGCGGCAAAGGCGCGGGCGGAGGCTGCGCCGATCCCCCGGGAAGCGCCGGTAATGAGGACGGTACGACGATGAAGTTGCATGAAAAAATTCCTCAGAGAAGAGAAAAAATGATTGTTTTGCTCATTCGCCCGCCGGACGAATGGCAGTGAGCAAGCCGGTAACCACCACCCGGTGGGTGTTCGACCAAGGCGGCCAGCAGGTGATCAACGTCAGCCGCGGTTCGCTCGCGGGCTGCATGAACGCCGCATTCGCCTGCTGGCCCCGTACGGAGACATTGCGCTCCTGCAAACGCCACCAGCCATTCACGCGATAGGTGAAGCGGCGGCCCAACTGATCTTCCAAGATCATGGCATCACCCAGTCCGAAATCGACCCCCGGTTCACCGATCACGCTGAGCGGCCTGAACACACTGCCGCCGATGTTATTATGACCGGAGATCACCACATTGCCAGCCTCACCGGGATAAGCCGAATTGATGTGATGTCCGGCGGCATTATTCACCACATCCCACTCGCTGTGGAAGCCGTTCTCATCCCGCACCACGTGCCAGCCCATGGGCTTCACCGGCGTGTCAAGGCCGAGAGCAGGGATAAGAAGCCGCACCGGACGGGCGCCCGTGCCCGCGGGCAGCGGCTCGGCAGTGGGCCATGCCACGGGCCCACTCGCATCGATACGCCCCTTATTGGCCAGTGGCGTCGCTGTTTTCGTGGACAGGATGGCCGAGGCCGCGGGCGAGGGCAGGGGTGAGGGCGATGGCGACGGACTGGGCGAGAGAACAGCAACGGGTGAGGGAATAGGTGTGGGGGATGGCGGCATAAGGGATTTGGCAGGAGGCGAGGATGCGACGGGCTGAGATGAAGCAGCAGGCCTGGGGGAAGGAGATGGCAGCTCCCTTATCCGCGGTGTAGGCGTCCAGGTTGCAGGTAGCGATACTGTGGGCACCTCGTGACGATGGCATGCTGTCGCTGACACCAGCGCCAGCATGAGACCGACTATCGACAACAGCGCCCGCGCGATCCACTGCAATGAGAGCCTGCGAACAGGAAAACAGGTCATGGACGAGCCGAAACCGGGGTCAACCCGAAAAGCGTCAGGTGGACGATTGTCTGCGTCCTATTGTATGGTTTTGCGGGATCCATGCCAAATCCACCCGCGAGACAAGCCCCTGCTGCAATCGTGCTTTTGCACAGGGATAGCGCACAGGCTACAATGACGCCGAACCCACCCCATCGACCTGCTCTCGTCAGCCATCCCATGTCACTTTCTCTTTACTCGAACTACCGCCAGCGCCAACTGGAAGCCCTGCTGGAAATCAGCCGCGCCCTCACCTCGCGGCTCGATCTGCCCTCGTTGCTGCGCACAATTCTGGGTTATGCCGCGGAGATGGTGCGGGCCGAGGTGGGGTATGTGGCGCTCACCACCTCACAACACACATTGCGCCTTACCACCGGCTACGGCCTGCCTTCCGACGTTTTCCATGCTCTGGCGCCCTATCTGGCCCAGAAAAGCCCGGCCGGAGAATTCTGGACCGAAACCGAGCTGCGCCGCCAGCTCAAGATCGTGGCTGAAACAACAGGTCTGGCCCTGGAGCAGGTGGTAGCCCTGCCGTTGGTGCTGGCCGACGAGGAGATCGTGGGGGGGATTTTCCTGTTCCGCTCGGGTTCGGTGGCCTTCACCCCCGGCGATCGTTCATTACTACGCGATTTCGCCGATCAGGCCGCCATTGCCGTGCGCAATGCCCGTCAGATGGAACAACTACGCGAAGAAAAAGCTCGCGTCGAGGCCGTGATCGAAAACAGCCCCAATGGCGTCATGATCCTCGATCCGCAATTGCGGATCATTGTGATCAATCGTGCACTGGCCCGCATTACCGGCTTCACGCAAAGCGAAGCCCGCGGTCGGCCCTGCCGCGAAGTGCTGAATCTGCAGAATATCAGCGGAGATCATCTCTGCCTGAACGAACAGGTGCCGCCCCCCACGGGCGTCTGGTACGGGGAAGGCGACATCATCCGCCCCGGGCACAAACGCATCACCGTCGGCATCACCTACTCGCCGCTCTTCGATCGCCACGGCAGTCTGATCAACATCATCGTAACCGTCACCGACATCACCCGCTACCGGGAAGCCGAGGAGCTCAAATCAACCTTCATCTCCGTCATCTCGCACGAACTTAAAACACCGGTCAGCCTGATCAAGGGCTATGCCAGCACCCTCACCCGCAGAGATGCGGAATGGGATGCCGACATGGTGGCTGAAATCGGCCAGGTCATCGAAGAGGAAAGCGATCGTCTCAATCACCTGATCAACAATCTACTGGATGCCTCGCGCTTGCAGGCCGGTGCATTCAAGCTGGAACTGGATGACATCTCGCTGCGGAATCTGGCCAGCACCGTCATCGAGCGCTTTCAAACCCAAACCGATCGCCATACCTTCGTGCTCGATATCCCCCCGGATCTGCCGCTGGTGCGCGCAGATGCCCGCCGCATTCGCCAGGTACTCGACAATCTGTTCAGCAACGCCATCAAATATGCGCCTGATGGCGGTGAAATCCGTGTCAGCGCCCGCGTGGAAAACAATCACGTGGTTGTGGCCGTTCAGGATCAGGGCGTGGGCATCCCTTACGAAGAACAGAATTCCGTATTTGATCGTTTTTATCGCGTCGATTCCAGTTTGCGCCGCAGCACACAGGGTGTGGGACTGGGCCTGTATCTGGTGCGGGCCATCGTCAAAGCCCATGGCGGCGATGTCTGGCTGCAGAGTCTCCCCGGCGCCGGCTCGACCTTCTACTTCTCCCTGCCCCTCACTCCCCCCACCTCATCCCATCATGAAACCATGGAAAACCCTGCAACGCCGCCCCGTTCTCAATCATAGTCGTTTTCTCAGCGTCGAAGATCACACCATTCTCCTGCCCGACGGCCGCCAGCTCGAACACTGGGCCTGGGTGATTACGCCTGATTTCATCAACGCCGTGATCATTACCATCGAGGGCCTGTTCGTGTGCTTTCGGCAGAGTAAGTACGGCGTGCAGGGCGGGCTCACCCTGGCGCCGGTGGGAGGCTACATCGAGCCGGGCGCAGATCCCCTGACCGCAGCCCAACGCGAGTGTCGCGAAGAAACCGGCTACGAGGCGCCCGACTGGCAGCATCTCGGCAGCTACGCGGTGGATGGCAACCGCGGGGTGGCCACGGCGCATCTTTTCCTGGCCCAAAACGCCCGCTATGTGCAACCGCCCGAGGCCGACGATCTCGAGGATCAGGAACTATTGCTTTTAACACGGGAACAAATGCAGCAGGCCTTGCTGGCAGGAGAATTCAAGTGCGCCTCCTGGACCGCGGCCCTCGCCCTGGCGTTGCTGGTGACAGATGAATAGGCATCACCCCGCATCAGGCCGACCTAATGAGCCGACAGCATAAACGTTTCCATTTTCGTATTGCGTATCTCGTATTGCGTATTGCGTAAGGACGTTGCCCAATACGAGATACGAAACACGTAGTACGGATTATCTCCCGGACGACGGCTTAAATCGGCGGCAGGAAGCGGCGCATGACCTCGATGTTCTCCAGCGCCCAACCGGCGCCATTTGCCACGCAGGCGATGGGATTTTCAGCTACATAGCAGGGCACGCCGGTTTCGCGCGTCAACAGCTGGTCGATATTGCGCAACTGGGCGCCGCCGCCGGTCAGCGCCATGCCCCGATCAATGATATCCGAAGCCAGCTCAGGGGGCGTTTTCTCCAGGGTCTGCTTGGCCGCGGTGACAATCGCGCCCAGTGAATCACTGATCGCCTCGGTCACCTCTTCGGATGTGACGGTGATCGTCTTGGGCAGACCCTCCACCTGATCGATGCCGCGCACTTCCATTGTCAGCTCCTCTTCCAGGGGCAAGGCCGTGCCGATGTTGATCTTCAGCTCCTCGGCTGTCTGTTCGCCGATAACAAGGTTATATTTACGACGGATGTAGGCGATGATGGCGCGGTCAATGCGATTGCCACCGACGCGTACACTGCTCCAGACGACGATGTCGTTCATCGATATCACGGCCGCCTCGCTGGTGCCGCCGCCGATATCCACCACCATGTTGCCGGTGGGCGTGTGGATGGGCAAACCCGCACCATAGGCGGCCGCCAGCGGCTCGGGAATCAAAAAGGCTTCTTTGGCCCCGGCCTGAATGGCCGCGTCGTACACAGCCCGGCGCTCCACGCTGGTCACGCCTTTGGGCGTGCTCATCATGATCTGCGGCCGGAACAGGGGATTGCGGCCGATCACCTTG
Source organism: Chloroflexota bacterium (assembly GCA_024276255.1). Classification (GTDB taxonomy): domain Bacteria; phylum Chloroflexota; class Anaerolineae; order J102; family J102; genus JAADGC01. The sequence continues at coordinate 11,287 of JAJRXO010000569.1, forward strand.
CGGATGAAATAGCGCAGCATGGCCTCAGTAACCACGTAATCGGCGATGACACCATCGCGTACGGGCCGCGAAACCTCGATGCTTTCGGGCACGCGTCCCAACATATCCGAGGCGTCATTGCCCACGGCCACAATACGATTATCCCGTACCGAAATCGCCACCACGCTGGGTTCTTGCAGGACAACCCCTTTACCCCGGACATAAACCAGGATATTGACGGTGCCGAGATCGATGCCAATTTGTTTTTCGAACATTTCAGATTCCTTTTTCGCAAAGATGCAGTGCCAGGATTATAGTCTACATGGGGCGTTATTTGAAAACCGCCACGTGGCCCGACATAAGAAACCGGGCGTTAGCAAACGCCCGGTCTTTCCCTGGTCAGGTTTTTCAGAGCACCTGGAAATGGCTAATCTATTCTTCCGACCCGGCCTGCTCGCGACCCGTATACGCAGAGGCGCTGCTCTTGCGCTGGCCGCGACGCCGGCGGCGGGCGATGTTGAGGCGCACGCGCGAGCGGCGAATCGCCGCTTCCATGGCCACGCGTCGCGATTGATCTCGTTCGCGTTCGGGGCTGGCAAGATAGGCCTCGGCCCGGCGCAACGCAGCCTCGGCACGGACAATGTCGATCTCTTCCGCCGATTCGCCGGAGCGTGCGATCAGCACCACCTTGTCGGGGCGGACTTCGACAAAACCACCGCCCACAGCAAAGTACTGATCTTCTTTGCCCTCACTCCGTACCATGACCTCACCCGGTACGACAACCGCCATCAGCGGCGCATGTTTGGGCAACACACCAAAAACGCCATCCGCGCCGGGGATGATCACCATATTGACGTCGCCTTCGAAGACGACATGGTCCTGGGCAACAAATTCAAAACGGATTGTGGACATGGTATTGCAAACTTGAGCGTTTAGGCTTCGGCACGCATGCGGGCAGCTTTTTCGACCGCTTCTTCAATGGTGCCCACCATGTAGAAAGCAGCCTCGGGCAGATCATCGTGCTTGCCGTCCAGGATTTCCTTGAAACCGCGAATCGTATCTTCCACCTTCACATAGCGGCCGGGGGTGCCGGTGAATGTTTCGGCCACGTACATGGGCTGGGTGAGGAAACGCTGGATCTTACGGGCGCGGGCCACCGTGAGCCGGTCTTCCTCGCTCAATTCTTCCACACCCAAAATAGCGATGATATCCTGGAGGTCTTTGTAACGTTGCAGGGTTTGCTGCACACCGCGGGCCACCAGATAGTGGTCCTCGCCCACGATGTTGGGGTCGAGGATGCGGCTGGTCGAGGCCAGCGGATCCACAGCAGGGTACAACGCCTGCTCGGCCAGCGAGCGTTCCAACGAGATGGTGGCGTCGAGATGGGCAAAGGTCGTGGCCGGCGCCGGATCGGTGTAGTCGTCGGCGGGCACGTAAATGGCCTGCATGGAGGTAATGGAACCACGCTTGGTGGAGGTAATGCGTTCCTGCAGCTCACCCATATCGGTGCCAAGATTGGGCTGATAGCCCACGGCGCTGGGCAGGCGTCCCAACAGGGCCGACACTTCAGACCCGGCCTGCACAAAGCGGAAGATGTTATCGATAAACAGAAGCACATCCCGGCCTTCGTCACGGAAGTACTCGGCCATGGTGACGGCAGTGAGGCCCACACGCAGGCGTGCGCCGGGCGGCTCGTTCATCTGGCCGAAGACCATCACCGTTTGCGGCAACACGCCCGAGTCTTTCATCTCGTGCCACAGATCGTTGCCCTCACGGCTGCGCTCACCCACACCGGCAAATACCGAGTAGCCGCTGTGCTCTTCGGCCACGTTGCGGATAAGCTCCTGAATAATCACGGTCTTGCCCACACCGGCGCCGCCGAACACGCCTGTCTTCCCGCCCTTGGTGAAGGGGGCAATCAGGTCAATCACCTTGAGGCCAGTCTCGAACATCTCGGTCTTGGTGGATTGTTGGTCGAATGGGGGGGCGGGACGATGGATGGAGTAGTAGGTTTCGGCCTTCACCTCACCCAAATTGTCGATCACCTGGCCGGTGACGTCGAAGATACGCCCCAGGGTGCTGGGGCCCACGGGGACGGTGATCGGTGTGCCGGTGGCAATGGCTTTCATACCGCGGCGCAGGCCATCAGTGGTCGACATGGCCACAGAGCGCACCTGATCGTTGCCCAGCAGCTGCTGCACTTCGCAGACCAGCACGCCGCCATCGTCCAGGGGAATTTCTACGGCGTCAAAGATATCAGGAAGTTTTCCATCGGGAAATTCAAAGTCCACAACAGGACCGACGACCCGAATAATGTGTCCAGTTGATTTTTCTTTCGTTTGTTTGGTGCTCATCCAGTTCAACCTCCAGGGTTTTGCATAAAACCAGGTGTCAGAATCTCAGCCGTTGCAAGGAGGGCGGATTCACGGCCCTGTTTTAGCGCAAGAGGGTTATTTGGCCTGCACTGCATTGACAGCGCCGGCAATATCTAGCAAGGCCATGGTAATCGCCGATTGGCGGGCCTTATTGTAAGAGAGAGTTAAATCGTCGATCAGTTCTTCGGCGGCCTCGGTGGCGTTGCGCATGGCCACCATGCGGGCTGAATGCTCACTGGCAATGGCTTCGTACAGAGCCTGCAGAATCTGCACCTCGGTGAAACTGTACAGGACCTGATTCAAGACCGTGGCTGCGTCGGGTTCGAAGATGTAGTCGGGCGCCATGGTGACAGGCAGATCTTCCAGGGGGACGATGGGCAGCAATTGCTGCACAACCGGTTCCTGCGATACTGTGTTGTGAAACTTGGTGTAGGCCAGATAGACTGCATCGACGCGTTCGGAGCTGAAATCATCGATCACCACACGGGCAATGGGGGCTACTGAAGCCGAATGGCTGGTAAGCTGTTCGCCGCTCTTGCCCAAATAGCTGCTACCGGGGCGATCGCCAATGTTGATAAATTCGGCACGGATGGGGGGGCCATAGCGACGCATCCAGTCACGGCCTTTGCGTCCGACCGTGACCAATTCCACCTCTTTGCCTTCCTGTTCCCAGGTGCGGATGGCGGCCACGCTGCGGCGGATCATGTTGCTGTTCAGGCCGCCTGCCAGGCCGCGATCGGCTGTGATCAGCAGCAGGTTCACCCGGCGGATCTCGCGTTGTTGCAACAGGGGCTGATCAGATGCCAGGGTGCTGCGCACGCGGGAGAGAAAGGAAAGGACTTCTTGCGCTTTGCTGGCGTAAGGCCGCGTCGCCAACACCTGGGCCTGCGCCCGCCGCATTTTAGATGCCGAAACGGCTTCCATGGCGCGCGTGACCTGGGCGATATTGGTGACACTGCGGATACGCCGTTTAATCTCGCGATCGTTAGCCAAATCGTTATCCTCGCAAAGGTCGGGGGTGAATGCGCAAGATGGAAAGTGCGCTTAGGCGAATTGTTTGTTGAATTCCGCAAGAGCCAGCTTCAGGCTATCTTCGGTCTGCTCGGAAAGGGTTTTCTCCCGTTCAATGGTGGCTCCCACTTCAGGATAACTGGTTGCCATGAACTGGTAGAATTTCTGCTCCCATTCCGGAATACGATCGATGGCAATATCATCGAGATAGCCATTCGTTCCTGCGTAGATCACCATCACCTGATCGGCCATGGAAATAGGCTGATACTGCGGTTGCTTGAGCAACTGGGTGAGGCGCTGGAAGCGATCCAGCTGACGCTGGGTGGCTTTATCGAGATCAGAGCCGAACTGCGCAAAGGCTGCCAGCTCGCGGCCCTGGGCCAACTCGCCCTTCATGCGACCGGCCACTTTCTTCATGGCCTTGGTCTGCGCCGAGGAACCCACACGCGATACCGACAGACCCACATTCAAGGCCGGGCGGATGCCGGCGTAGAAGAGGTCTGCCTCCAGGTAAATCTGGCCGTCGGTAATGGAAATCACGTTGGTGGGAATATAAGCAGACACGTCTCCAGCCTGGGTTTCGATAATAGGCAGGGCTGTGAGTGATCCGCCCCCGTGGGCTTCGTCCAGCTTGGCTGCGCGTTCGAGCAGGCGGCTGTGCAGGTAGAAAACATCGCCAGGATAGGCCTCGCGGCCGGGGGGGCGGCGCAACAGCAGCGATACCTGCCGATAGGCCCAGGCATGCTTGCTGAGATCATCGTATACGATCAGGGCATCCCTGCCCTGCTCCATAAATTCTTCACCGATGGCGCAACCCGCATACGGGGCCAGATACTGCAATGCGGCCGGTTCTGAGGCAGTGGCAGCAACCACAATAGTATGATCCATGGCGCCGTATTTTTCCAGCGTGGCAACAACCTGAGCCACACTGGAGCGCTTTTGACCGACAGCCACATAAATGCAGATCAGGTCCTTGCCTTTTTGATTAATGATGGTGTCGATGGCCAGGGCGGTTTTACCGGTTTGGCGGTCGCCGATGATCAGCTCACGCTGACCGCGGCCAATGGGGATCATAGAATCAACAGCTTTGATGCCGGTTTGCACAGGCGTGTCCACGCTCTTGCGCATCACTACGTTGGGGGCGATACGTTCCACCGGCCGGAATTTGTCGGTCTCGATGGGGCCCTTGCCATCAATGGGCTGGCCGACTGCGTTGATCACGCGACCGATCAGGGCATCACCAACGGGCACCGATGCAATACGACCGGTGCTGCGCACCAGATCGCCTTCCTGAATGCTGCTGTATTCGCCCATAATGATGACGCCCACGGTGTCTTCATCCAGGTTCAGGGCGATGCCCAGGGTGCCATCAAGAAATTCCACCAGCTCACTCGCCATGACGTTGTGCAAACCGCTGATGCGGGCGATGCCGTCGCCCACTTCCGTCACGGTTCCCACATCCACCATGCGCGTGGGTGCTTCGAAATGTTGAATCTGTTCTGTTATTTGCCGGGTGAAGTCGTCAAGACCGACTGCCATAGGTGACTCCTCAACCTGTTTGGATTGGCCAAAAAGGCTAGTTGGGGTTTAGGAAGCATGCACGCCCAAAGTGTTGCGCAAAGCAACAATTCGACCACGCACACTATCGTCTATCAATTTATCGCCAACGCGCACAACCAGCCCGCCCAGAATCTCCGGATCGACCTGGAAGGTGAAATCGAGATTGGCGCCGAATTTTTCGATAAGGCCGTTGCGAATGCGCGCCTGATCTTCCTCGCTGAGGGAAAGGGCGCTGGTGACAATCGCCTGCTGCGGGCCGCCGGCCTCGGTGGTAACCACACGGGTCAATGTGGCCAGTATCTCGTCGATCAGGCCAATGTCGTTTTGCGCCAGCAACACATTCAGAAAATTACGCAGTTCCGCGGGGGCGTCCTTGGGCAACACCTTTTCCAGCAATGCTGCTTTGGCCGCAGGTTCGATAGTGCTGTCGTTCAACCGGGCGCTGAGCCGGGTGTCTGTCTGATAGGCGCGGACGACCTGACTGAGGCCATCGATCCAGGGCTCGAGCACGGCAGCCAGTATCGCTTTGGTATACGCTTCGGGCGTTTTTTCCATAATCAGTTCAAGCTCAGTTCAGAGAGAAAATCGTCAATCAGCTCCTTCTGCACCGATTCATCAAGGCTGCGACGCACCACGCGCTCGGTGGCCAGCAGCGCCAGTTCGGCGATCTGCTTCTGCGCTTCTGCGAGCAAGCGTTGTTTCTCAGCCTCAGCCTCTGCCTGGGCGCGCACGCGGATCTCTTCGGCCTCGCGACGCGCTTCCGCCAGGATATCCGCCTTGATGCGTTCAGCCTGCGAAGAAGCCTGGGCAATGCGTCGCTGCGCCTCGGCCCGCTCCTCTTCCAGCTTGGCCATCAGGCGGGCGCGTTCCTCGTCGGCCTCACGCCGCGCGGTTTCGGCCGCGGTCAGCCCTTCCACGATACGCTGCTTGCGCTCATCCAGCATCTTGCGCAAAGCCGGGAAGACGAAGCGGTTGAGCAGAAAATACAGCAGGATAAA
>JAJRXO010000570.1 GCA_024276255.1 Chloroflexota bacterium
AATGATTTGCCCTTGAGATCGGCCATGCTGCGGGCCGGGCTCTCGGCCGACACGATGAGTTGGGAGTAATAGACCAGTTCGCCGTTGATCTGCGGGGCAGCGAGGAGCTGCATGCCGAACGAATCATGACCGGCAATATAGGCGCTGGTACAAACAAAGGCAATATCCACCTTGCGCTCGGCCACGAGTTCGTTGGTCTCAGCATAGGTACGGCGCTGTACCATCTCGACGGGACGCCCCAATCGTTCCCCCAGATAATCTCCCAGCTCGGCGTAGCTCTCCGCATTCCCCCGCGGTGAGATAATAGCCGCCACGGCCATACGCAGGGGCCGCACCTGCGACGGCGCGGTCACAGGCAGGGGCTCCCGTTTCGAAAGATCTACATAGGGCTCAGAAGCGGCACTGACCGAACTACATGCAGACAGAACCAGCAAAAGCAGCAACCCAGCGATCATGGCCACGATTTGACGGCGGGAAGGGACAGAGAATAGGGAGGGCATCATTATCTTATCCGGCTAAATGGGGATTCTCTCTATTGTACGCCGTATAGTCGCTGTTAGCCAATGATTTTGATCATGCGTTCGCCCCCCACCGATTTGACAAGCGTTTCGGCATCTGTTATGCTTGCCCACCATTACAAACTCATAGCTCACTCTTATCCAGATAGGCGGAGGGACCGGCCCTGTGAAGCCTCGGCAACCCGGCAAGCGCAGCAATGATGCTGAAGGAGCGGCAGGGTGCCAATTCCGGCAGAGACTTCTGGAAGATGAGAGGAACGCACCACGCGCTGACCTGCTCATCCCCTATTCGGGGATTTTTAATGGCAGCTGCCCTTGATAGCCCCCAACCTCTCAGCTTCCGCCGAGAGGTTTTTCTTTTCTCATTACACAACCCATTCATTACGAGGAGATATGCTCTCATGACAAATGCACAGCGCAGCTTTGGCTTCAGCACCCGCCAGCTCCACGCCGGTCATACACCCGACAGCGCCACTGGCAGTCGGGCCGTGCCTCTGTATCAGACGACCAGCTACGTATTCAAAGATACCGAGCATGCGGCCAATCTGTTCGCCCTGAAGGAGCTGGGGAACATTTACACCCGTATCATGAATCCCACCAACGACGTGCTTGAGCAGCGGCTGGCCAGCCTGGAAGGCGGCGTGGGCGCCCTGGCCGCCAGCAGCGGGCACGCCGCGCAGACCATGGCCATCCTTACCCTGTGCCAGGCCGGCGATCATATCGTCAGCTCCAGCCGGCTTTATGGCGGCACCTTCAATCAGTTCAGTTACACCTTCCCCCGCCTGGGTATCGACGTCACTTTCGTCGATCCCACCGATCCTGATGCGTTTGCCGCGGCCATTCGCCCCAACACCAAGATCATCTATGGCGAGACACTGGGCAATCCCGACATCACGGTCTTTCGCTTTGCGGAAGTGGCCGACATCGCACAGGCGAACAACATCCCTCTTATGATCGACAACACCTTCGCCACGCCCTACCTGTGCCGCCCCTTCGAGCATGGGGCCAACATCGTCACCCACAGCACAACCAAATTCCTGGGCGGTCACGGCACCACCATCGGCGGCATCATCGTCGATGGCGGTAATTTCGACTGGCGCAGCGGCCGCTTTGCCAATTTCACCACGCCC
>JAJRXO010000571.1 GCA_024276255.1 Chloroflexota bacterium
CCCTGGCTGCCATCAAACAGCGCATTGAGGCCGGAGAACCCTATTTCGAGAACCTGATCCGGCGTTATTTCCTGCAAAACCCCCACCGCACCACCCTCCTGCTCGTACCCGATCCCGAGCTGCAAGCCCGGCAGGCAGCCGAGGAACGCGCCCGCCTGGAACGCATCAAGGCCGAACTCACACCTCAGCAAGTACAGCAGATCGTCGACGACGCGGCTGAATTGCGCCGCCTCCAGCAAACGCCAGATGATCCGGCGGCTCTGGCCGCCATCCCCCGCCTGCGGCTGGAGGATCTCGACAAACAGGGAAAGAATCTGCCCATCGACATCAGCAACTTTGCCGGCAGCGAAGTCCTCTTCCACGATCTCTTCACCAACGGCATCCTCTATCTCGACGTCGGCCTGAACCTGCGCGGCCTGCCGCAGGATTTGCTGCCTTACCTGCCGCTGTATGGCCGCGCCCTGCTGCACATGGGTACCCAATACGAGGACTTTGTCAGTCTGTCGCAGCGAATTGGCAGCAACACCGGTGGCATCCGCCCGCGCGTGTTCACGGGCACCCGCCGCCTTGATCGCCAGCCCAGCACATGGCTTTTCCTGCGGGGCAAGGCCATGCTGCCGCAAACCCCCGAGCTTCTGTCCATTTACAAGGACATCCTCACCGCCCCCAATCTCGACGATCGCGATCGTTTCCGCCAGATCGTACTGGAAGAGAAAGCCGCCCAGGAAAGCAGCCTGGCGCCGGCCGGGCATGCTGTGGTCAACGGTCGTCTGGGCGCGCATTTCCACACCGCGGGCTGGGTCTCCGAGCAAATGAGCGGCATTAGCTATCTCTTTTTCCTGCGCAAGCTGATCGACGAAATCGATAATGACTGGCAGGCTGTAAGCGCCCGCCTGCATGCCATACAGCAATATCTCGTCAACCGCAACGCCATGTTGTGGAACATCACCCTTGATGAGGCCAGCTGGACCCAGATACAGCCGCAGGTGCAGGCGCTCATCTCCGAACTGCCAGCCCGCAGCTTCCAGGTCGCCCCGTGGCAGACCACGCCCCTGCCCGCAGCCGAGGGCCTCAGCTTCCCGGCGCAGGTCAATTATGTGGGCAAGGCGGCCAATCTCTATGATCTGGGCTACGAGCTCGATGGTTCGGTGCACGTGATCACCGGCTATCTGCGCACAAGCTGGCTTTGGGAACGCGTTCGCATGCAGGGGGGGGCCTATGGCGGTTTCTGCCTGTTTGACAGCCTGTCCGGCGTCTTCAGCTTCCTTTCCTACCGCGATCCCAATTTGCTGCTCACCCTGCAGAACTACGATGCCTCGGCCCGTTTCCTGCGAGAACTGGAGCTGAACGACGACGAGCTCACCAAGGGTATTATCGGCGCCATCAGCAGTATCGACGCCTACATGCTGCCCGATGCCAAGGGCTATACATCGATGCTGCGGCACCTGCTGGGCGTCAGCGACGAATATCGCCAGACCATCCGCGAACAGGTACTCGACACGACCGCCGCCGACTTCCGCGCCTTTGCCGATGTGCTGGCGCAGGTGGGCGAGCAGGGCCATGTGGTAGTGTTGGGGCCCGAAGAAGCCCTGCAGGCCGCCAACACCGAACTTGCCCGGCCATTGCAGATCACCAGAGTGCTCTGACACCCCTTCTTCCGGGGCGGCCATCATGCCCGCGCGGCAGGAGAAGCCGCCCCTTTTCAAGCGCCTCAATCGGGGCAAAGGAATCCGCTCATGACCACCCAGGACCTTCAGGTCGACGACAACATGGTTGTCACCCTGGCCTACAAACTCTTTCTCGACGATGACACCCTCATTGACAGCTCTGATGAATACGGCCCTCTGGAATATCTACACGGTTACAATCAGATCATCCCCGGCCTGGAACGCGCGGTCAGCGGCCTGAAAAAAGATGATCGCATCGAAGTGCTGATCCCGCCCGAAGATGCCTATGGCGCCCGCTTCGAAGACTCTTTTGAATCCGTGCCGCTGGATGTTTTTCCCGATGATATCGAACTGGAAATCGGCATGGAGCTGGAGCTAATCGACAGCGAAAGCAATGAAGAACTGGTGGCCTATATCTACGATATCAGCGACGAAGCCGTGCTGATCGATTTCAATCATCCCCTGGCAGGTGAAGACCTGTTCTTCGAAATCCGGGTGCTCGACATCCGTCCCGCCACCGCGGATGAGCTGGCGCACGGCCACGTACACAACGAGGACGAGCACAAGCACTGAGCCCCCCTCTCGTTACGGTGCATCGGTCCCGGTCAATTGCCAGGGCCAGTACAGGCGCTCTTGATAGGAATAAGTCAGGCTGAGCTGGCGGATCTCGGGGGCGGCGCCATTAACAGGGCGTCGCAGACGGGCATACCAGCGCAGCCGCGTGCCCGGTTGTGCGAACACGATCTGCGAGCC
>JAJRXO010000572.1 GCA_024276255.1 Chloroflexota bacterium
CGCGTGCGCATCGACCCCGAGAGCAAATTGCCCAGTTTTCGCGTCATCGGCGAGGAAAGCTGGTCCCACACATGGCAACAGACCCCACCCCAACAGCTGGCCACGGGCATCTGTGGCTCGGGGATCATCGAGGCCGTTGCCGAGCTCTATCTGCAGGGCCTGTTGTTGCCGGATGGCCGCTTTAACAGCGCCATTCCCGGTGAACGGCTGCTGTGGGAAGGCGCCCGCGGGGCGTACATCCTGGCCACGCCGGAAGAAACTGGCATCGGCGAGGCCATCATCGTCACCCATGAAGATGTGCGCGCCATCCAGCTGGCCAAAGCCGCCCTTTATGCGGGAGCCAAACTGCTCATGAACCGCGCCGGCATCGAACATGTTGATCGTATCGTGCTGGCAGGCGCATTCGGCAGTTACATCGACCCCAAATACGCCATGGTGCTGGGGCTTATCCCCGACTGCGCGCTGGAAAAGGTGCACGCGGTGGGCAATGCCGCGGGCGATGGCGCCCGCATCGCCCTGCTCAACCGACACAAGCGTCGCGAGGCCGAACGCGTGGCTCCCTGGGTTCGCTACATCGAAACTGCGGTCGATCCCGAGTTCCAGGACGAATTCGTGCACGCCATCCACATCCCCCACCAGCAAGATAGCTTCCCCCATCTCAGCGACATCCTGCCCCGGCCCGGACAGCATCCCCGACCCCCTGCCCGTCGCCGGCGTCGTTCGCGTTAAAACCTGCACTATCTCATATATCAGTGATGTAAATTTGTGTATTTGCAGGTTTTATTCTATCCTTGTGAATCATCCCTCTATACACTTTCGGCGATAGGCAACGAAGGCTGCCCTGCCATGCCGACGAATGCAACGATGACAGTTCACTACCCCAACGACCAGGCAGATGCATCTCATCGATCATGATGAGGGCGTCTGCATTTTTGTTTCACACCAACCCCGACATTCAACCAGCCCAACCACAAAGGAGTGTAAAGCATGCCACACAAACTAAAGGAACTCAAACGACCTGTGCCCAGCGATATCGATATCGCCCAGTCGGTGCAACCGCTGCCCATTATGCAAATCGCCGAAGAAGTGGGGCTTTTGCCGGAGGAACTTGAGCTCTACGGCAACTACAAGGCCAAAGTGTCGCTTTCGGTACGAGATCGCCTCGCCGATCGGCCTGACGGCAAATACGTGCTGATCACAGCCATCACCCCCACGCCCCTTGGCGAGGGCAAAACCACCACCACAGTCGGGCTTTCGCAGGCCCTGGGCGCTCATCTGGGCCAGAAGGTGATGACCTGCATCCGCCAACCCAGTCAGGGGCCGACCTTCGGCATCAAAGGCGGGGCTGCCGGCGGCGGTTACAGCCAGATCATCCCCATGGAAGATTTCAACCTGCATCTCACGGGTGACATTCATGCCATCACCGCTGCCAACAACCTGCTGGCTGCGGCCATCGACACCCGCATGCATCACGAATCGTATCAGTCGGATGAATCACTTTTCAACCGCCTGTGCCCGCCCGACAAACAGGGCAACCGCAAATTCTCCCCGGTGATGCTGAGACGCCTGCAGAAGCTGGGCATCGACAAAACCGATCCCAATGAGCTCACCGAAGAAGAACGCAGCCGCTTCGTGCGCCTGGACATCGATCCCGACAGCATCACCTGGCGGCGCGTGATCGATACTAACGACCGCTATCTGCGCGGCATCATTATCGGCCGGGGCCCGGCGGAAAAATTCGAGCGTGAAACCGGCTTCGATATCACCGTGGCCAGCGAGATCATGGCCATTCTGGCCCTCACCACCAGCTTGGCCGATATGCGCGATCGCCTGGGCAAGATGGTGATCGGTACCAGCAGGGCCGGTGAACCGATCACAGCCGACGATCTGGGTGTGAGCGGCGCCCTCACGGTGTTGATGAAAGACGCCATCAAACCCAACCTGATGCAAACCCTGGAAGGCACCCCGGCCTTTGTCCATGCTGGCCCCTTTGCCAACATCGCCCACGGTAACTCTTCGATTGTCGCCGATCAGATCGCCCTCAAACTCGTGGGCGGCGATGGCTACGTGCTCACCGAGGCCGGTTTTGGCGCCGACATCGGCATGGAGAAGTTCTTCAACATTAAATGTCGTTACAGCGGGCTGGTTCCCAATGTGGTCGTACTTGTGGCCACGATTCGCGCCCTCAAGATGCACGGCGGTGGCCCGAAAGTGGTAGCCGGCCGACCGCTGGACCCGGCCTACACCGAGGAAAACCTGGAGCTGCTGGAAAAGGGTTGCTCCAACCTGAAAGTACATATTCGTAACGCCCTGCGTTTCGGCATCCCGGTCGTGGTGGCAATCAACCGCTTCAAAGATGATACCGATGCCGAGATCGACCTGGTGCGCCGCATTGCCATCGAGGCCGGCGCCGAGGATGCTGTGATGTCGAACCACTGGGCCGAGGGCGGCGCCGGTGCGGTCGAGTTGGGCAAGGCCGTGATGGCCGCAGCCAGCAAACCCAGCAATTTCAAATTCCTCTATCCGCTGGAAATGAGCATCAAGGAAAAGATCGAGACCATTGCCAAGGTGATCTATGGCGCCGACGGCGTGGAATTCCTGCCCGAAGCCGAGAAGAAGATCGAGCTCTACAACCGCGTCGGCTTCGACAAACTGCCCATCTGCATGGCCAAAACCCATCTCAGCCTCAGCCATGACCCCACCCTGAAGGGTGCGCCCAAGGGCTTTGTGGTGCCGGTACGCGACATCCGGGCCAGTGTGGGTGCGGGATTCCTCTTCCCATTGCTGGGCAAGATGAGCACCATGCCCGGCCTGCCGACCCGACCCGTGTTTTATGATGTGGACATCGATCTGGAAACCGGCAGGATCGTGGGTTTGTTCTAAATCGTCTATTCCCCCCAGCCACACAAACCCCCGGCATCCCCGATGCTGGGGGTTTTGCTTTCTGTGAGATACGGCACCTGATTGTACCTTGCGCTGGGAGGCACACAGGTATACAATGAACTATCAAGATCGGCCTCCGAGGTCGATTTTTGCTTGATTCCCTGTCGAGAATTCAGGAGCACTTATGGCTATTAATACACGACGTATCAAGAACATCCTGTTTGGCGAACCATTCCCGACCCGCGCCGAGATCCACGAACGGTTGGACAAGGTTCGGGCGCTGGCCATTTTCGCGTCTGACCCCATCAGCAGCAATGCCTATGCCACCGAGGCCATTATGAGCGTGCTGATTTTGCTGGGCGCTGGCGCCCTGCGTATGACATTATTCATCGGTCTGGCAGTCATGGCCCTCGTGTTGCTGGTGGTGTTCAGCTACACCCAGACGATCCTGCATTATCCCAAGGGCGGGGGCGCCTACATAGTCACCAAAGACAATCTGGGCACGCTGCCGTCGCTGTTTGCCGCGGCCGCCCTCATGATCGATTACGTGCTCACCGTCTCCGTGTCCGTGTCGGCAGGGGTACGGGCCATCACTTCCGCCATCCCCTCCCTGTTCCCTCACAGTGTGGCACTGGCCCTGCTGGCCATCCTCCTCCTCACCTGGATTAACCTGCGGGGCGTACGCGAAAGCGGCACGGTTTTTGCCCTGCCCACCTACGCTTTTGTGGTGGGCGTGTTGGCTATCGTGATACTGGGATTGGTGCGCATCACGGGCATTTTCGGCGCCGCACCGCCCGTCCTGCCACAGCACACCTTCGAAGTAGCCCAATCGACCGGTCAGATCACTCAGTTTCTCTATATCTGGCTCATATTGCGGGCGTTTGCCGCCGGCTGTACAGCCCTGACCGGTATCGAGGCCATCAGCGACGGCGTGGCAGCCTTCAAGCCACCGGAATCGAAAAACGCCGCCACCACCATGATCGCCATGGGCATCATCGCCATGTCGCTATTCCTGGGCATCACGTTCGTGGCCACCCACATCGGCCTGGTCCCCATCGAACACGAGAGCATCCTTTCGCAAATGGCTCGTGCAGTGACGGGAAATATGCCGGGTGGGGGCTTTATTTCTGGCTGGGTGCAGCTCTTCACCATGCTCATCCTCGTGCTGGCCGCCAACACCGGCTTTCAGGACTTCCCCCGCGTGGGCTCTTTCCTGGCCGCCGACGGCTTCATGCCCCGCTGGGTGCAAAACCGGGGCGACCGCCTGGTGTACAATTCGGGCATAATCATGCTGGCCTTTCTGGCTGCCATCATCGTGGTCATCTTCCGGGCCAATGAGATCCACATGTTGCCCCTGTATGCGCTGGGCGTGATGCTGGGCTTCACGTTATCGCAGATCAGCATGGTGAAGCTGTTCAATAAGATTATGAAGCTGAAGCCAGGGGAGACAGCCCAGACAACGGTAACGACCATTCATCATGAGGCCCATGCCAAATGGAAACGCCTGCTGCCGGGATTCGGCTCCATCGTCACCGGCGTCGTGCTTGTCATCTTGATCGCCACCAAATTCATGGAAGGCGCCTGGATTGTGGTCGTGGCCATCCCCCTGCTGGTGCAACTGTTCCGTTCGATTCGCAAACATTACGACATGGTCGCTGAAGGGCTATCAGTGCGGAACTTCGATAGCAGCCAGATGCGCCAATACGCCGACGTGGTGATCGTCCCCATGGCAGATATCCATCGCGGCTCGCTGCGGGCGCTCGCCTACGCTAGGCAATTCTCCGACAATGTGAGAGCCATCTCCATCATCACCTCGCCCGAACAAAAAGAACGGCTGCAGCGGCGATGGGATCGTTTCAAGGATGTCACCGGTGACTGCGAGCTGATCCTGATCGATTATGATTATCGCGACATTCTCACGCCCCTGGTGAATTACATCGGCGATGTCACGAACAAGGAGTTCCCTGGCAAACTCATCACCGTGATCGTGCCTGAGTTTATCCCCGGTTCTTTCTGGGCCAGCTTGCTGCACAATCAGACAGCCAATATCCTGCGGATACGCCTGCGCGGTTATGAGGATGTCGCCGTGGTGGATGTGCCGTATCACATTCGGAAACATAAATCAGAGCCGCCAACGGCAACCCAGCCCACAAACGAAAACTGATTTTCCTGCCATAATAGGGCAGACCTTTTTCTCTCCACACACCATGAAAAGATCACCCCATCTTTCGCTCAGTGCCCCCGAAGCCCGGACGGTACAGACGATCCTGCGGCGCTACCAGCAGCGAGGCGGCGCGTATCTGCTGCCCTGCCTGCAGGAAGTCCAGGCTGTCAGCGGCTGGATCGATGCGGATCTGGCTCGCGCCATCGGCCAGAGCCTGGGAGTGCCGGAAGTACAGGTGCACAACGTGCTGGAGTTTTACAGCCTGCTGTATAACCAGCCGGTGGGCAAACACATCGTACGTGTATGCGACGATCCAGCCTGCCTGGTAACGGGCAGCCAGAAGATCATCCGCGCCTGCGCCCGACACCTGGGCGTGCCCGTCAGCGGCGGCACCACGGCTGATGGGGAGATCACGCTGGAAATTCATCCCTGCCTGGGCCACTGTGAGCAGGCCCCCTTCATGATGGTCGATGATCAGGAGATCGGTCATGTGCAGGTGGAGCAGATCCCCGAAGTGCTGGAGATCGGGTCATGAGCTATCAACCCGTGCTCACCTCCCGTATCGGCAAGGTGGACGCCACCAGCCTGGCCGATTACGAAGCGCACGGAGGATTCCAGGCCCTGGCGCGGGCGCTGGAAATCGGCCCCGATGCCATCATCGATCTGGCGCATCGCGCCACGGTATTGGGCCGCGGCGGGGCTGCTTTCCCGGCCGGCATCAAATGGAAAGCCGTCAATGAAGAACATGCCCCCAAATATGTGGTGGCCAATGCCGACGAATCGGAACCCGGCACATTCAAGGATCGCATCATCATGGAAAACGATCCTTTCTCGCTGGTGGAAGGGCTGATCATCGCCGGTTATGCGGCAGGCGCCAACAAGGGTTTTATCTACGTCCGCGGCGAATATACTCTGGCCGCCCGGCGCGTGCAGCATGCAGTGAACATGTGTTACAACCACGGCTATCTGGGGGCCGACATCCTGGGGTCCGGCTATGATCTGGATATCGAAATGCGGCGGGGCGCAGGGGCCTACATCTGCGGAGAAGAGACAGCCCTGTTCGAGAGCATCGAGGGCAAGCGGGGATTCCCCCGCCTGAAACCGCCGTTCCCGACCCAGGTGGGGCTGTTTGGCCGCCCCACCCTGATTAACAATGTGGAAACATTGATCAACGCCCTGCCCCTGGTGCTTTATGGCGTGGACTGGTACAAGGCGCTGGGCCCGGTAGATTCTCCTGGCCCCAAGCTCTATTGTCTCTCGGGCCGTATCCGGCGCCCCGGCCTGGTGGAAGCGCCCATGGGCACCACGTTACGAGAATTGATCGAGGAGTATGGCGGCGGGGTTAGCGGCAGTGGTGAGCTGGCCGGTGTGCTGCTGGGCGGCGCCGCCGGCATGTTCGTGGGCCCTGACTTCATGAATGTCTTCCTCGACTTTGGCACCCTGCGCGAGCTCGATTCGGCGTTGGGCTC
>JAJRXO010000573.1 GCA_024276255.1 Chloroflexota bacterium
TCATACCACAAGAAGTCGCCGATGGCGCTGGTGTCAGCGTTGGGGCAGGCATCCTCGGTGTTGGGGATGCCATTCACAGTGAGTTCACTCTGATTGTACAGCCCCGTGTTGGGAGTGGGGTTGTAAGGATCACAGGCATCGACGCTGGGCGGATCGTTGGATGTATCGACCACAACCGTAATGGTCCAGGTGTGGGTGGCGGTGGGCAGGATGGTGACATTACTCGCCAGTTCTTCGTTGGGCGCGCTGCCGGTGAAGCCGGGGTTGGGTGTGGTTGCCGGTGCATCGGTGGTGACGACAGGCTGGCCCACCAGGCTGAAGTCGCTATCGAACATGAATGTGTCGGTGAGGTTGTAGGTGGTGGCTACGGTGCCGGTGTTTTGCACGACGATAGTATATTCCACCTGATATTGATCGGTTCCCACCTGCACAATGCGCCCGGCCGTTTTACGGAACACCACCGTGGTACCATCCGAAGGGCAGGCGTCTGCGCTATGGGGGATGCCTCCCGAGACCATATCGGTCTTGTTGTACAACCCCACATTTGGCGTGGGATTTGTGGGATCGCAGGCATCGATGGCTGCAGGTGGATCGGAAGAAGCGCTGGCATCCACCAGCACAGAAATGGTCCAGGTATGGGTGTTACCGATGCCGATGGACACACCGCTGGCAAGATGCGTATTGGGGGATTGGCCGGTAAAGGTGGGATCAGGCGTTACGCCGGCGTCGGTGGTGACTGTAGGCGTGGTAACCAGGGTGAAGTCAGTATCAAAGCCAAAGGTATCGGTCAGATCATAGGTCTGGGTGATGGCGCTGCCGTTGATCACCTGGATCTCGTATACCACCTTGTAGATGGCGTTACCCAGGTCAGCAATGGCTGAGGCTTCCTTGCGTACGATCATATCGGCGACGATCTCTACATTGGCGGTGTCGCTCACCGGGGACGTCTGCTCCAGACTAAAGTCAGTAGCCTGAGCAATGCCCGTGTTCACGGTGGGTTGGGACGTGGGATTGACCGCCGTGAATGAGAGGGTATAGGTGATGATGTCGTCGGGCATCATCGAACCACCACCGGTGATATCGGTCCAGGTAAGTGCACCGCTGGCCTGTGCATCAGGAGCAGCGGGCGTACTGTTGTTGAAACCGAGATACGTGGGATCGAAATCATCGTTGAGTGACACGGTGATCAGTTCGGTGTTCCCGATATTGTGCACCCCCACATCAAAGGTGACTGTGTCACCCACACCGGCGATGCCGCTTTGGGGCTGAGTGCGAACCTTGGTGACTGCGATCTCGGGGCAAGCGTCGATCATCTCCAGCGATTGCAGCACCCATTCCAGGTTGGCTGGGGTGGAAGCGTTCTTGGACATCGCCTGCACCACCAGATAGGTGGCATTAGGCGGCACATCAACCGTGGCCGTGAAGGTATCCCAATAATTGCCATCGTTTGCCTGGAAGGGATTATCCGCCAGCAGCGAGCCGCTGCTATAAATATCAGTGGAAGTGATGGGCGGTGTACCATAACCGAATTCATAATAGATGGCCGTACCCAGTAACGGGTCCACCCCACCGGCAACCGAAATCAACTCGGCCGTGCGGGTGATGGCGGCAGGCTTGAAGGGGAAGACCACGGGATCGATCCCCGGGCCGCTGGCCGGTCCGTTGAGACCGGCGGCCAGATCCAGCCCCTGGGCGATCCCCACCGCATAGGGCTGGCGCGCGGGATCGGCATAAAGAACCACCAGTTCCCAACCGTTGGCAAAGACGGCAAAACCGCTCGACACCGCTGCCTCGACCCCATCCAGGGTGTAACTACCCAATCCAGACGAAACCAAAGCCGTCACATCGGCCTCGTAGACATAGCTCCACTGCCCAGGTTGCCACAGAGCAGCGCCACCGGCCAGCGTACCGGTGAGCGGAATACTGTTGAATGTGACATTGGCATCGGCGCCCGAGCTGTCGTCATCAGAGCCATTCCAGTATATCCAGGCTGAAACAACCGACCCGGGCACATTGATATTGACCGTACCAGACATTGTGCCCACGCCGTCGAGGCCGGTGCCGGCCATGATTACACCCAGGCCGCTCGTGTCCTGGCAGGTGCCGTACATCACGGCTTCCAGAGGCTTGTCGGCGTCACCTGCCCAGACAGGTGTGACGACAACCAGGTAAAGCATGACCAGAGCCAGTATCAGGCTGACGATAGCCAATAACAGCAGACGCAACGGACCGCGATGAAAAGTGCGTACTGAATGAACAGGAGTAGGGGACAGGCTAGTAGTCATTTAAACATCTCCAGGAATATAAAACGGGAGCCCCATGGCCTGAAACTGGCAGCGCTGCTGCTGCCCAGCTATGGATATTGTTGCCGATAGTACAAGATGCGAGTGCTATGAGGTATGTGGATTTGTATAAGACGCGGACGGACGCGGTCTTCAATAGTCCATCAAAGAAGTAGACGCAAAAACAGATTGAAAGTTATGGTAGATGAAAAAATGTTTTTCAGCAAGTAAGGTCTGATCGGGGGGGCAAGCCAGGGTTTGAGGGAAATGCAGGCCCGCTCAGGCAGCGGCGCCCCCTGAGACCGGCATTCCATGCCGTGGGCTGGCGTCGCCCCCGACCGGCCTGGTCTGCTGCTCTTTTGGGCTACGTATCTGCAGTGATACCAAATGAGCACATGCTCACCACATAACGACGAAAATAGGAGGCCGATGAACGCGGATTGGCGCTGATTTTGTCTTTCTGATCAGCGGCATCCTGACGATCAGCGACATCAGCGTTCTGTTTACAGAACAGACCTACGGTGCGCAAGCTGCACGCCAAAACGGATGAAAATCTCTCGCCAAGACGCCAAGAGCGCAAAGGATTTTTTTCTATTTTTCCTTGGCGGCTTTGCGCCTTTGCGAGAGGCTTATTTACGAAGCA
>JAJRXO010000574.1 GCA_024276255.1 Chloroflexota bacterium
CCGGTAGGATTGCCGCGACGCACCAGCAGGTCCAGCCCTTCATCGCTGGCGATGGCCATGAGCTGGGCGGCGGTGGCCGCATTACTGCGCGGGTCCGTGGCACGATCATAGGCGCTGTCCAGCAGGATGCGCACCCTTGCCCCTCGCCGGGCAGCCTGCACCAGGGCGTCGAGCCGGGGGTTGGGATCGGCCGTGGCCGTACTGTCGACCGGGCCCCAGTGCGGATGCTCATACAGTTGTTGCACGAGGACGAGGTCGCCTTGCCCGGCGTGGTCGATGAGCGCCAGCAAAGGCCCCTGGCCCAGGCTGCTTTCGGGGGCGGTGAACAACGATGTCTGGCTCACATCGTCGCTGTGGATGGTGGCCGGGTATCGGATGGCGTAGTCGCCGGGGATCGGCGCCGCGGTGGGGGGCACGAAGTCGGGCGGGGGATCTCCGTAGCGGTCGTGTGTGGCGGTGAAGGGGAAGATGTCGTTGGCGTCCGCACGCATATCAGCCATGAGGATGATGCGGCTGCGGGCTGCCAGGGCCGGATCGGTGATGGCCAGCAGGTAGCCGCGATGGCCGCGTGTTTTTCCATCTTCCGGCAGCACCGGCAGGGCCCCGGTCTTGAAGTTCTCAGTGCTTACCAGCAGGGTCTGCCCGTCGATAAGCGCCACCTTGGCGTGGATGAACGCGTAGCGGTTGTGGGCGCCGTCGAGATCGTTGACCATGAACCACACCTGTCCACCCGCCTGCGTGATCTGGCTGGCAGCCCAGCGCACGTCATCGCTGAGCCCGCCCGTGGGCGCGCCCTCAAGCAGGATGCGCACATCCACCCCTGCCCTCGCCTGCTCCGCCAGTATCTGCACCAGGACCGGCTGGCTGAGCTCGTAGGCTTCGATCCAGATGCTGTGTTGGGCGCTGGCGAACAGTTGCAGCACGAATGCCAGGCTGTGGTCGGGAGCAATGGCCAGGCTGAAGCTGCCAGGCGGGGTGTAGTGCACATTCAGGGGGCCGGCCAGGCGGCGCCACATCCAGCCGGCATAGGCCACGCGGCGGCCCAGGCGGGGGTCGCGGTTGCCCTGCGCCCAGTCGGCCGCCGTGTTCGTGTCGGGCCACGGGTGCAGGCTGTCGGCATCGAACAGGCGATAAAAGACCTGACCGGCGCTGCCGAACAGGGAATTGGGCCGATAATACGGCACCGACGCCCCCCGCCATTCCCCCGTTTCTGTTTTACCATCGGCAAACACAACCGTATCAAGCACCTGTCCGTCCGGCGTCAGCAGCTGGATTTCGTCCCCGCGATTGTTCAGACGGGGCGCCTTGCCCCCGGCGTCGGGCACGGCGGGATCGCTGTCTTTTTCGTATTCGCAGGCAGGCGCTGTGCCCCAGACCTGCGCAAAGGCGGCAGCCTGCCGTGCACACCACAGCAGTTCGCCCGGCCGCAGCGTTAGTGCCGGCAGGCGGCTGCTGGCTTCGCCATCGCTAAGCTGATAGCCTGTGAGCACAGCGGTGTTCGCGCTCACGTTTGCGATGGCAATGGCCTCGTCGATGTCGTTGCGTAGCTGGCCATCCGGCACAAAGGCGCTGATCAGCAACTGCTCCTGCTCATTCAGATGCGCCTGGCGGGCGTTGAGCGGCAGATACAGGCGCCATGTGGGCGTGTCGGCGCTGGCCGGGGCGCGTATCACGCTGCCAGTCAGCAGCAACGCCAACATCAGGGTGATCAACCGATACCTGGACATAATGGGGCCCTACGTCTGTCCTGTTGTCGACAGAAGCCATCTGGGAGGATAAAAGAATAGTCGCTCATGGCCTTGATGGAACCCGGTAAATCAGGAAACCAGTATACCCGGGGGGCCATTGCGTCAAGATGACGTGGCTTTGTTTTACGATTTCCGGGCGCCGGGGGATTCATTGCGTCGCGAAGAAGTGGCCTGGTTTTCCGGTTTACTGTGCCCACGTATGCGGGCTGAACTTGAGTACCAAACACGCAATACGTTAGTCAACCGCGCCAGTGCTCCCGAGCCGGATGAAATTCGGCTTTGTCGTTGCCGCTGTGGCCGCCAAGCCCCCTTGAGGGGGCGCCGTTCTGTAGCCCGACGGCTTCAGCCTCGGGCGGGGGTGCGATGCGGCGGACGGTGCTGGATCACGAATCTGCCTCGGAAGCAGTCGCCATGAGCACTAGCTCACCACATAACGACGAAAATAGGACGCCGATGAACGCGGATTTGCGCAGATTTCTATCTTTCTGATCAGCGGCATCCTGACGATCAGCGGCATCAGCGTTCTATTTACGGAACAGGGCATAGAGTCGCGGGATCTGCTCGGCCAGGGCCTGCTGATCGGTGAGCGCCTGCCACAGAGGGCCGGTGCCGCCACATTCC
>JAJRXO010000575.1 GCA_024276255.1 Chloroflexota bacterium
CCCACCATCGCCCCTCCGGGCACGGTGCTGGGAGAGCTCCTGCCCGAGATCAGGAAAGAGGCAGGGTTCAAACAGGCGCCGCGGGTGATCGCCGTCGCCGAACATGATTCTGCCAGCGCTGTGGCCGCCATTCCTGACCTTGACGCCCGCAGTGCCTATATCAGCAGCGGCACCTGGAGCGTGATGGGGATCGAGAGCCCGCAACCGGTGATCAACGAACAGTCCATGACCCTGGATTTCACCAACGAAGGGGGCGTGGAAAGCACCATTCGCCTGCTGAAAAATGTGGCCGGCCTGTGGCTTTTGCAGGAAAGTCGGCGGCAGTGGCAGCGTGAAGGACAAAACTATAGCTGGGACGAGCTGGTAGCTCTGGCCGAGGAGGCCCCCCCGCTACGCAGTTTCGTCGATCCCAATGATCCGGCCTTTGCCCAGCCCGGCGATATGCCAGCCGCCATTCGCGTTGCCTGCGCTCGCAGCGGTCAGCCAGTTCCTCAAAGCGTGGGCGAGGTGGTGCGCACCGTGTTGGAGAGCCTGGCCCTGAAGTACCGCTGGGTGCTGAGCTCTCTGGAAAGCCTGGTCGGCCACCGGCTTGACGCCATCCGCATCGTTGGCGGCGGCACACAAAACCGCCTGCTCAACCAGTTTACCGCCAACGCCTGCCAACGCCCAGTCATCACCGGCCCCATCGAGGCCACGGCCCTGGGCAACATCATGATGCAGGCCATCGCCACCGGCCATCTCGACAACGTGGCAGCCGGCCGCCAGGCCATCGCCGCCTCTATCGAACGGAAACGCTACGAACCGAACGACATTGACCCCTGGGACGAGGCCTACGAGCGTTTCCGGCGCCTGTGACGGCGCCATCGACAGTACACGTAATCGGAGCTTTACGAGATGGGGAGCCCATGAAAACGCAAGTAGCACATGCGTATTTCGCCGGACTCCCCGCCTTTTTACACGCCCGTGCGATTTCGTCTCAGAATCTCGGAAAGGGCCTGCTGGCTGGTGGGGACATGGCCCGGCAGGGGCAGAATGCGCTCGTGCAGGGCGTCGACAATCCATGTCTTCTGGGGGAAGAAGTATTCCTCGAGTTCGGCGGGCGGCGTGATCCAGTTGCGGGAACCCACGACCACGGGCGGCCCATCCAGATAGTCGAACGCCAGTTGGCCCAGATTCGAGGCCACAGTATGCATGAAGGAACCACGCTCCACGGCGTCGGAAACCAGCAGCACCTTCCCCGTCTTCTTGACCGAGGCCAATAGAGGCCCGTAGTTCAGAGGATTGATGAAGCGCAGGTCAATAACCTCGGCGGAGACGTCGTAGCGCTCCTGAAGTTCCTTTGCCGCATCCAGCGCCCGATAGAGGGTCGCTCCCAGGGTGAGAATGGTGACATCACTGCCCACACGACGCACGACCGGCTCGCCCAGAGGAACTTCGTAGTAATCCACGGGCACGCCACCAGCCACCAGCACCTCGGGTTCGGGGTAAAGGCGCTGGCTTTCGAAAAAGATCACGGGATCGGTGCCCCGCAGGGCCAAATTGAGCATGCCCTTGGCGTCGTAGGGGGTGGCCGGAAACATCACCTTGAGGCCGGGAATATGCGCCACAATGGCGCTCCAGTCCTGCGAATGCTGGGCGCCGTATTTGGAGCCGACCGACACGCGCAGCACCAGGGGCATCTTCAGGATGCCCGCTGACATGGCCTGCCACTTGGCCATCTGGTTGAATATCTCGTCGCCAGCGCGCCCCATAAAGTCAGTGTACATCAGCTCGGCCACCACACGACCGCCAGACAGGGCGTATCCCACGGCGGCGCCCACGATGGCCCCCTCGGAGATGGATGTATTGAACAATCGATGATAGGGCAGGGCCTCGGTCAGCCCGCGGTAGACGCCGAAAGCCCCACCCCAGTCCCGGTTCTCTTCACCCCAGGCCACCATGGTCGGGTCTTGATAAAAACGGTAGAGTACCGCCTCGAACAGGGCCTCGGCATACGTCACTGCCCGCATGCTGGAGAGCTTGTTGCCCTTCTCGTCCAGGCCAAAACGCGCCTTCTTCGACGTCATCTTGAAGCGAGTCTTTTCCATGGGAAGACGCACTTCCGGTTCACCATCATCCAGTCTATCAGCATACGTATCCGAGAACATCATCTCCTCCAGGGCCGGCCCACGCAGGTCCAGCCGGGGCGAGATGTCCAGATCGATCGCAGCCCGGAAGGCCGTGAGCATACGCTCCTTGACCTCGGCGCGGATAGACTCCAGATCGGATTGGGTAGCGTGGCTGTTTTCCACCAGATAGCGCCCGTACGCCACCAGAGAGTCCTGTTCCTTCCAGGCTTCCAGCTCTTCCCTGGTGCGATAGGCCATGGCGTCGGACGGCGAATGGCCCGAGAAACGGTAGGTGATCGTGTCCAGCAGCACCG
>JAJRXO010000576.1 GCA_024276255.1 Chloroflexota bacterium
CCCACGGCTGCACCTGCCCCAAAAAACTGACAGCGTCCTTGGCCGGGATCATCTTCTTCTTATCGGCATCCCAGCGCTGATAGCTCTTGGCTGCGTGTTCGGCCTCTCCCGCGTCGCGCGCCGCCTGCGCCAGCGGATACTTGCCCCCCACCAACTCGATGCCGGCGCTGGTGTGGATGGCGGGATGTCCGGCCGCGTAACGGGAGAGATCGACCCGCACCCAGCGGGCAAACTCCACCACCACATCCCACGAGCCAACGAAGAACAGATCATCGCCGCCCGAATAGATGGAATACAGCTTGTCTCCGGGCATACCCTCGGCGATCCGCTCCACCCAGCCCTCGAAGAACAGGCTGACCGCGAAACTCAAAGCCGCCACCCGCGAGAGAGTCGCCCTTTCCCCCAAACCCTCCGAGAAAAGCCTGCCCAGATTATCCACATCCATGCGTAATACGCCCAGGCGTTTCACCCCCTGCGACTGCCACGCCATCATATGGAAAGGTTTGACGCTGCCGTCGACAGGCAGGTCGGTCAGCCCATGCTTCCTGGCTTCATCGAGTTCTGCCTGAGCAGCAACAGGCGTGACATTGACCAGGAACCGGCGTCCCACCGCCAGCTTCGCACCAGGTCGCAGATCATCCAGTATGTTATCGTTATTCTTATTTTTGTCCTTGATCGCCAACATCGTCACCCCATTCGTTGTCGGAGGCATGTCCGACAAATCTTCGAGCAGATGTGCTGTTATGCCGAAGGTCTTCAGCACATCTGCGTACGTGCCCGGCGCTTCGTTCAAAGCAACCGCTGGCATTGCGGCGTCGGGCACGTGTTCTAGTGCCAGATAGCAGGTCTTGCGTAAATCGTTTCCCAGTTTCTCATACGATCGGCAGGGTGGGCACTTGCGCACATCCCCCTGCTTCTGGGTTCCAGGATGCTCGTGGCCACACACCTGGCACTGCCTGTCCTCATTTCCGCCATCACCCAGCGGCTTGAAGAGCCAACGCAGGTCCTCCTCGTCCAGTTCGGAGAAACGCTGCAGTTTCATCGACTGCTGTCTTTCCGCCAGCTCGCCCCATTTTTCGCTCAATCGGCCGTCGAAGAAATCGCGCGCGGCCAGGGGAACCCCAGCCAGGGCAACATACAACTCACCGCGATGGTGCTGGAGCAGGACACGGCTGATAGCGTGCTGAATGTCGCGTAGCTTTTCTGCGTCCGACGCCCGCGCCAGGATGTAAAAATTACCACCGCCCTGGTAGATGAGATTGGTGATGGGCAGCTGCAATTGACGCAGCACATAGCGGGCCACGGCTTCCGTTAGCAGTTGCAGATAGAAGGAGCGGCCGCGCAGGGCGCTGGTGGCCCCGCGACTGGTGATGGTGTAGATGAAATCCTGCACGCCGCTGATGTCGCCACCCACCAGCAGGGCCGCTTCGTCAGTCTTCGTTTGCGGATTGTCCAGTAACGTCGAGATACGGCTCGCATCCTCATCAGCCAGCACCGCTGCCAGGGCGCCAGTCATGCGACTATGATCATAGAGGCTGATGTCGGGTACGCTATCATAATAGGCCGAGGGGATGCACCATGTGTAGCGCTGCATCAGCAAGAGCATAGCTTCCAGATAACTGGGCAGATGGCCATTCTCCTCGTGGGCGCGCTTCAATGCATCGGCAGCCGTGGTGAAAGGCAGCCAGAGTTCTTGAAAATATCGTTTCCAGACCTCCTCTTCATCCAGTTGAGGCCCCGGAAAGATGATCGCCTCATCCAGCGTCAGAGGGGACAAAGGCAAATAGGCGCCATCCCTCTGCCGAGACTCCAGACACTGCTCGTCCAGCTTAATGCTGGCAAAGATCGAAAGCAACTGTTTGGGATGTATCTTGCGTACATCCTCATCGTCGATGCCATCGTTGCGTTCGGCGGCGGAAAGCCAGTCTGCCAACGATACAATGCGATCAACGGCCGTTTGTGGCCGGTGGTGATCGCCAGCCCATAGGGCGACATCCTTTTGCCACTGCACTGGTACATAGCGTTGTACAAAACTGGCGGTTAGCATGGCATGTTTGTACTTGAAATCACCCCGGGCCTCGTCGTCCCAGGTGCGCGTGCCACTCTCAGCCGCCCGCAACATGAACTTGCCGATATCATGCACCAGGCCGGCCAGGGCTATTCGATAAGTATTTTCATTCATAGACAGTCTCCAATTGCCGGGAACGATCAGCGAGATGGAATCAGTTTATCTGATTGCAATGTGTTTTACGTCCTTATTATTAGCGATATTTATCATGATTTCTGCTGAAGTAATTACATCAACCATGTGCTAAACTAAAACCGAACGACATGCTCCGAATTTACGCTCCAGAAAATGATAGTTAAGGCGGGTATCGTCAGGTACGGCCCACACCACGCGACACTCAGCTAGCACCTGTGCCTTATGCGAATCCACCGTGCTCAGCGAAATCCCCAACTCCTCCGCCACCTGCTTGCGTGACTTACCCTCGGCGAACGCGCGTAGCACCGCCTGCTGTTGAGGCGTCAGGCTATCCCACACCGCAAGGCATCGTTGTCGATCCTCCTCATCCAGCCAGCGGGTCTGCGAAGCCAAGACATCATCTGGCGAAAGCTCCGCCAGCGCCCTAATCGCCGGGAAATAGCTGCCCAGCATGGCGATGGGCACCGACAGCAGTCTGATGCCAGAGTCCGCAGGGGCATGCAGAATAGCGCCATCGCGGGCCAGCTCTTGCAGCGCCCTGGGCGTGTATAGATGCCAGATATGATCCCCCGGTTCCAGTTGCAACATGGCTGCCGAGACTGCCAACAATGACATCATCCTGCGTCCCCCTGTCAATAGCAAATGCACCTGCGCTCTTTCCTCTTTCAACTGCTGAATCAGACCATACAACGTATGCCACACGGCCGAGGCATGGCGATCGCTTTGTATATCTTTCACCGGCTCGTCCTTCACCATCACAGGCAGCGACCGGAAATGGCACCGCCGACCCCGGTATTGATCCCCGGCGAAAGCATCACTCAAACAACGTAACGCCCGCAGATAACGCTGATTCCCCAGATGCACGACAACCACTTCTTCAATTACCTCCCCATGCTGCCATAGGATATCCAAAGCAAAGGTAACTACCTGAGGCTGTCCTCCGAGAGTAGCAATCAATACACTGCTTTTTCGCATGAGATTTCGATAGGAAGCGCTTCGATGACGATTATCAATCTTTTTCCGGCGACAATGCTGGCAGGATCACCAAATTCGGGCAAGTCGGTGCTGGCCTATTACCTTAGCATAAGTCTCAAAAAAAACAAAACCCCCTTTATCCTGTTGCGCACTGCACCCGACGGGGAAGGAGACTGGTTCCTGGAGGCGGAGCGCGGGGTGGGAATCGCCCTGCGGCAAAAAAAGGCTTTCACGCCAGCATTGATCCGCCGCGCCGAAAGGGCGATTCGCCATCGCCAGTTACCCATGTTGGTCGATGTGGGAGGCAGGCCGCAGGGGCAGCAATTCCGCATCCTGCATGCCTGCACCCACTACATCCTCCTTTATCGCACTGACGAAGAAGAACGACAATGGCGCGCCTGGCTAGATGCAACAGGTATGATCCCAATCGCCATTTTGCGTTCTGATCTCCAGGGCGAAGATCGTATTCTCTCCGACAATGGTCCACTGCGGGGTGTGATCAGTGGTCTGGATCGTTCGCGGCAACAACCGTTGGGCCCCACCTTCCAGGCAGTGTTCGAGCGCATACGCGGTATCTTCGACTATGCGCCCGAACAGATCCTGGCTCGCCACCTGCGACAGGCGCCCGAAGATGCGGCCCTCGTCACTGTGGATGGGCTGGCAAAACAGGTGGGCCTGCAATTCAACACCGCGAGTGGCCTTTGGTGGGAGCCCGCCCATTTGTCCCGTGTTCTGGAATTGCTGCCGCAAAACACGGCCCTTGCCCTGTATGGCCGCGGCCCGACCTGGCTGTATGCTGCCGTGGCCGCGGCTGCGCTCCCCCATCCATTCTACCTGTTCGACGCCCGCCATTTCGGCTGGATGAGAGTTCCTGATGTCAGGCTGGACAGTCATGGCCGTAATCCCGATGTTTCGTTCAATGTCCTGCCGGAAGGGCAAGCATTGCGCCTGCAAATACAGATTCGCGAAACGTTCATCATACCCCAGGTAATCTATCTTCCCCCGCTGCCTCCCGCTCCTGCCATCATTCTGGATGGCAAGGCGCCGCTTTGGCTGTACGCGGGCCTGACGCGGGCATTGGCCGCTCGCTATGATCGCATCCATGTCTACGATCCAAGGCTCGCTGCACCACCTTTGGTTTAGGCGCGGGCTGATTTCCCTCCCCCTGCCCGAGCTGCGCCGAAGCTACCACATCCATCCGGGTGATGTCTTTCATCTAATCGATCTGGACGGCGTGTTCGTGCTCACGCCGATGAAGCCGATGGTGCCAGAGCTATCGCAAGAGAGCGAACGGGCCCGGACTGAGGCGGAGCTCGGCATGGATGAGCTGCTATCGGCCCTGCGTGAAGAACGCTAGCGGTATGTGGCAGAGCAGTATGGCGATTCGGACGCATAAGGCACGGATATTTCTATATGCCGATGTCATAATCGCCGGTTCTACTTCGAAAATAGCGTTGGTGCTACCCGCAAAAGCAGCCCACCGAATCGAATTCGGGGCTCAGGGGCGTGCCGCCGCCTGACCCCCTGCGGGGTCAGTTCGCAAAAACAAGGCACCGCCGTCAACGCGAGCGGTCGGCGAAGGTCGACCAGCGGCCACAGGCCCCATAGCTCACGATTTTAATCGGCGGGGCTACGCGCGACAACCTGCACGGCAGCAGGCCGCAGCAGCTTCGAAAACAGAACGCTGATGCCGTTCATCGTCAGGATGACGCTGATTAGAAAGATAGAAACCAGCGCAAATCTGCGTGTATCAGTGCCACCGCCGCCTGTTTTCGTCGTTATGTGGTAAGCATGTGCTCATGGCGACTGCTACGTAAATAGGTCAATGTAGACCCGTAGCACAGTAGAGCTATAGCCCAGAAAACCAGGCCGGTTGCAGGCGGCGCCGTCTTTTCCCGGTTTTCCGGTTTACTGGTTTACCGGGCTACAGATGGTCTTTGCGCAGATTATTTTCATCATGATGGGCATGCGTAGCGCGCACCCTCGGTCTGCTCCGTAAATAATCCACAGATTGCGCAGATTGACACAGATTTTTCATTAAGTTGGGGCAATTCATGAATTGCCCCTCCGCTTTGCCCCCCTCTCGGTCTCCCCCCGCTCGCAACGCTCGCAGGGGGAGATGCATCGCCGCCATCTCCGCTTCTCATTCCATTCACTTGGCGCGGGAAATAAATAACGCCGAAACGCTCCAGCTCGAGAAGTCTTTCCCTCCCCTGTAAGCTAACGCAGTACGTGATGCGGGGGAGGGCCAAGGGAGGGGGCTACCCCCTCACGGCGCCAGGCCATGCTCCATGGCGTAACGCATCCAGGCCACGCCGTTGTTGGCGTGCATCATGTGAGTTTTCACGGTCAGGAACGTGCTCTTGGGATAGTC
>JAJRXO010000577.1 GCA_024276255.1 Chloroflexota bacterium
GATATCGCCGATGCCGCCCGCAGGCTGGATGGCGCTGGCGATCAGTTGTAATTGTCCGCGCGGGGCATAGAAATCGATCTGCCCATGCACGATCACCTGATCGCCCTCGCGGGGGATGGCCTTAAGCCGCTGCACGGCATAACGCCACATCACACAGCTCAGGGTGGCGTCGGCATCTTTGAGGGCAAAGTAAAAATGACCCGATTTGGCCAGCAGAGGATTGCTGACCTCGCCGCCAACGCTGACACCGGCCAGCACATCATCCTGCCGTACCAGGGTTTTGATGTATTCGGCCAGTTCGGAAACGCTGAGATAATCGTTCATAGTGCGGATTTAAGCACGCTCGTGTGAGCTAAACAACACCCTATTGCTCAATGGCCACGGGACGGCTGTGTTCCCGCAGTGATTGCTGGGCGGCCTCCAACACCTTGACGACGCGCAGGCCGTTATAGCCATCGGCATGCGGTCGCCGACCGTGGGCAATGGCGTCCACAAAATCCTGACACTCGATGCGCAGGGGTTCCAGCAGGGGCAACTTGGGGATAGCGATGTCGCCCGAGTGCAGGCGATATTGATATTCGCCATATTGGGCATCTCTGGCCTTGACCACGCCTTTGTCATACACCTTCACCTTGCCCTCGGCCGCCAGATCATCGTAGACGATCATCTTTTTGCTGCCTACCACGGTCATCCGCCGAACCTTGCTGGGATCCAGCCACGAGGCATGCACATGGGCCAGCACGCCGCCGGCGAAATCGAGGGTAAAGAAGACCACATCTTCCACATTGCCGTTGAGATAACGTGCGCCGCGGGCCGTTACACTGACGGGCATCCGCCCCAGCAGATAGAGCAGGATGGAGACATCGTGGGGAGCGATACTCCACAAGGCATTGATATCTGACTGCACGCGGCCCAGGTTGACGCGAGTGGAATACAGGTAGTACAGATCACCGATGGCGTCTCCGTCGAGCAGGGTTTTCATGTGCCGGATGGCAGGATTGTACTCGAATACATGCCCTACCATCAGCACACGGCCCAGACGCTCGGCTAACTCGACCAGAGTCTCTGCTTCGGCCACCGACATGGCCAGGGGCTTTTCCACAAAAACGTGTTTACCAGCCTGTAAGGCAGCGCGGGCCAGGGGAAAGTGGCTGCGGGCCGGTGTGGCAATGGCCACGGCGTCGATATCAGAGGCCAGCATGGCCTCGTAGCTGGCAAAGGTGCGGGTCGAACGATAGATGCTCTCGGCCTTCTGCCGACGCGCCTCGCTGGCATCACAGATCGCCGCCAGATCGCAGCCGGGCAGGGCGTGAAAGTTGCGGGCCAGGTTGGGGCCCCAATAGCCAAAGCCAATGAGCCCGATA
This sequence comes from Chloroflexota bacterium, assembly GCA_024276255.1. GTDB lineage: Bacteria > Chloroflexota > Anaerolineae > J102 > J102 > JAADGC01. The sequence goes on from JAJRXO010000577.1 coordinate 1,365, forward strand.
CGGGTTCGGTTCATAGAAACAGGGGAGAAAAAGTAAGATAGGACATGGCCGGGTTTAGTATGCCGGTTGAAGGCGGGACTTGTCAATAATGGCCGACTACTGCGTTTGCCAGCTCAGTTCCAGCAGCGCCAGCGAAGGCTGCGGGGCTGTCAGGCCCTCGCCCACCGTCAGGGTCACCGGCCAGTCGGCGGCGTTCGACTCCAGGGCGCTGCCGGGCGCCGCCCCCTTGACGCCCACAAAAGCATGGGCGCGGCGCAGCTCACCGCGGATGTCCTGGACAACTCCCACGCTCTGCAATGCCCGTACAGCCTGATCGCTGAGATTGAGCGCCGCCGCATCGCGCACCACGCCCGCCACAATTGTACCTGCGGGCAAGGCATCGATCCAGGCTATCAGGCGTTCGTTCTCGCCGGAGAGATAGGGAGCGTGGGTGTCAAAAACCTCGCTTCCCAATAGCTCACCGCTATTGGCATCCAGCGCCGCCAGATTATAGCCGCGCCGATTTCGGCTGATGTCCACTCCATCGACATAGATGTGCCCGAAATCACCCGTCACCTTGCCTGCCGAACGCAAAACCAGATTGACAGGGCTCTGCACACCGGTGGCGCCAATCGACCGCGGAGCGATCTGCAGGGTGGTAGGGTTCACGTATTGCTGACTTTGCAGGCGCAGATGATGGGGAAAGCCCTGCGCCGCGGCGGGGATGGCAAGCTGGATGGTGTTGATCCCGTAATGCAGGCCCTGACGCAGCAAATGCTTGCCGTCCAATTCAAAGTCAAGATTTTGTGGCACCGGGGCGAACAGGGTGAGCTCGAGCAGGGTAGGCTGGGACCATCCGGGCAGAATCAGGCCCGCTTCTCGCTGATCGGCCCACACCTGCTGGCCCTGCTGGCCCTGACTGATCACCCCCCAGCCCGCATCCAGGTAGATGCGCAGCTCCGGGGCATCGGCGGTCAATGTCACCGCTGCCCGCTCGGCCGGCCACTGCGCTTCGTATTGAATCATGTCATCTGTGGACGCTACCTCCTGCAATGGGAAGAGCTCTGTAAGCTGCCGGGTGAAATCGAAGGGCACCCTGTCGGTGTGTACGATCACGGTGTGGATGTTGTAGGTACGCAGGAGATCAGGAGCCAGCTGGCGGGCCACACGCCTAAAATCATCGCGCATGGGACGGCCATCCTGCAATGCCGCCAACACGCCGATCACGGGATTCTCCATGAAATACTGGAATTTCTGCTCGGGATTGCGGCTGGTGTTGCCCCCCAATCGCGGCATGTGATGGTATGTCTGGTACCACTGCGTGTACATGATGATCACATCCGACTTGCCAAACACGTTGAAACCGTTACGCCAGCCGATGGGCAGATCGAGGATGGCGCCGCCGCTGTCTTCCGCATGGATCTGCCGGTACAGGGCGGGCGGGCGGAAGTCAGAGAGCGGCAGGGGCAGGGAAAGGTGTTCGAACAGTATCAGGGCAGCCAGCAGGGCGCCGAACCAGGGCCGTCTCGCCAGGGGCCAACGCCGACGCAGGCTGATAAACCCCAATGCGGCCAGCAGCCCCACCCCCAGCAAGATCACCACGCTGAAGCGGCTGGGATA
>JAJRXO010000578.1 GCA_024276255.1 Chloroflexota bacterium
AGGCGCAAAGAACGCAAAAGGAAAAAGCAAAAATCCTTGGCGCTCTTGGCGCTCTTGGCGGCTTTGCGAGCGCTTTTCCTTGGTATCGGCGCCAGCAGGCTTGCCGTCGGACTGCTTCCTGTCGGCCTGGGGCGCAACCTCATTACCCCTCATCCTGCCCATTGGGGCGGCGTCCGTTACCGGTGCGGGTCGATTTCAGGCTTTGCTGGTTCACAGCGTCTATGATCTCCATGATGGTGTCGGCCACGTCGAGATAGGGGGGCTGGTCGGCATAATTGTGCTCGATCTGCGCCACCACGCGACGCAAAACCCCCTCGTTCACTTCTGCCAGGGCACGCGTACGGGCCAGCCAGCGTTTACGCAGCTGCTCATTTTCATGATTGGCCACCAGCACCGCGATCTGAGCCGGCAATGCCGCTCCCAGGTTCCAGCTCGAGACATTCATGCCCAGTTCACGGGCCGCGTTGGCCCAATAATACACCAGCATGGGATTGATCAACCCGCGCATGCGCGCCCACAGGGCGTCATCTTCCTGCACCAGGGCAAAAAAGGCCAGGTAATAGCGTTGCGATCCGCCATAATCACGCTGCACCTGCGAGAGTTCGCCGGCCCGCACCGAAGCATACGAAGCCATGTACCAGCGCAAATCTTCCAGCGTGGCATCTGGCAACTGCTTTTCAATGGCCTCCCATTGCAGACGGCAGGCGTACAGATAACTGCGGGCCGAGGCAGTAAAATCCTGTGAGCGCTGGATCATGGCGCGTTTGGCCAGCGTGCGCGCTTTTTCGGGCCCGGCGTGAATCCCGTCGGGAAGCTCCACCTGCTCGATCTCCTGGCAGATGCGTTTGAGCACAGGATGATCGCAAAAGGGAATGGTGGTATGGCCGGGCAGACGATAACGATCGCCCTGGCGCACGATCAACTTGCGTTGTTCCAGATCGGCCAGCAAGCTCTGAATATAATCCGTCTGGTCCGCATCATTCAACAGGATGGCGGCCAGTTCGTTTTCGTTGATCTCCAGGCCGGCATGCACCACTGCATACACAAAACCCGACTCCGCCCGGCGGACAAACGTGGCCTCGCTGTCAATATCATCGCTCAGCCATACAGGCACGCGCACCGAGGCCGAGTTTTCGCCATACGAAAAAGTATGTTGCCGAAAGCCCATCTGCCAGATATGGCGCAGCATGGTTTTGCTCCGCCCCAAGCCCTGTTCTTCGTAGCGCTCGCGCAGCAATTCCAGCAAGCCGTCGGTGGTGTACTGCCCGGAATGTTCGCTGAGCTCGCGATAGATGTCACGTAAAACATCACGACGCGTGGCAAAATCAGCCGAGGTCATCTTCAGGCGCTCGAAGATCTGCCGATAGCGCGTGGCCAGGATGTTTTCGCTCGATTCCGGCGGACGGCGTCGGGGAATCTGCACCGAATATTCCGATAGCCCCTGATCCGAGCCCACAGCGAAATCCTTGGGCGCCACGTACAATTGCAGATCCTTGAGGTAAAGAGTGAGAGAATCGGCGTTTTCGGCCAACCAATCCTTAAACTGGGTATAGCCGAGATTGATCTCATTAAAAGTAGAGTCCATGGAGATCATGGTGCGCTTGAGCTCTGTAGCAGGCACAGGCACTTCGCCCCGCTGACCATGCGAGCGCAGGGCTTTCATCAACAGAGAACGGGCATTCTCCATATCCGTGCGCAATTGCTCAGAGGTCGGTGAGGCATCGCCCAGCAGCGTTTCCAGGTAAATGAACTCGTCACACGATTTTACCAACAGGCGATGAGTGATATTGCGCGGTCCAATGCCCAACGTGTATTTGCCGAATTCCCGCAGCTTGCTCACCAGGGCGCCGAAATCGCTGTCGCCCGAGACAATGACAAAGGTCTTGATGTGAGGACGGGTCATGGCGATCTCGATCGCATCCACGGCCATGTGAATATCGGCCCGGTTCTTCCCTGCCCGCACGCTGTACATCTGGATGAGATCGATGGCATTTTCCATCAATTCATCCCGGTAATGCGAAAACCGTCCCCAGTCGCCATACGCCCGTTTGGTCACCACGGCCCCGCGGCTCTGCAAATACTCCATCACCGGAGTGAGCTCAAAATCTAGGAATACTTCTTCGGCCCAACGGGCGATATTTTCAAAATCAATAAACACAGCTAATTGATCTTTCATTTGCTTTCTTCCTTATCAAAGGCGAAGTGAGGGAGGGTTATTGCCCAAACTCGATAACGAGGATGGGCAATGACGGCCTGAACCATTATAATGATGCAAGCCCTTTCACCCTGAGGTTATGAAAAAGTGAGCGATCTGTCAAGATTGGCACCAACGAATGAAGACCCCCCCGCCCGTCAGGCAGTGCAACGCCTGAAACGAGAGATGATCGCGATCGTGCTGGGACAGATCGTGGCAGCGACAGCAATGCTGTGGATATTGGCCAGATTCTGGCCGCGGCCCCTGCTGGCCCTGTGGGCGCTGGTGACCACCGGCGCCCTGCTGCATATCTGGTCGCTCACCTGGCGACAACTACCATCTCATCGCCCGGCGGCCAACAAGCCCCTGCTGGACACCCTGGGCCCGGGCAATATCCTCAGCCTCGTACGAGCGTGGCTGCTGGCCGCTGTGGCCGGCTTCATCCTCACGCCGTGGCCGCCAGCCACATGGGCCTGGCTGCCTGCCGCCTTTTTCACGCTGGCAGTCATCCTTGGTTACGCGGCCCGAAAATCAGGCACCCACTCGGCATTGGGCGAGTTTCTGGATATGGAGCTGGATGGGCTGGGTATGTTGATCGGGGTCAGTGTGGCGATCCATCTTGGCACCCTGCCCGTGTGGTTTATTGTGGTGGGGCTGGCGCGCTACGTCTTCAGCACAGGCCTTCACTGGCGGGAACGCCGTCAGCTCCCTATCCGGGCTCTGGGCCCCAGCAAATTACGCCGCATCCTGGCCGGCATGCAGATGGGATTCCTGAGTGTGGCCCTGTGGCCTATCGTCGATATACGCATCATGGGCGTGGTAGGCCTTGTGTTCGCCGTACCCTACCTGGTCGTTTTTGGCCGCGACTGGCTGGTTGTCAGCGCCCGCCTGGAACTGGACTCGCCCACGTATACACGCTGGCAGGCTGCGGCGCAACGTGTATTCATGGGCGGCATGCCTTTGGTAGCTCGTGTGATCGGTGGTCTGGCTTTGATCACCGTCCTCTGGCAGGAAATCAGTCAATTCGATAGCACCGTGGCCGCCTTTGCGGCTGCTGGTTATCCCGCCGCCGCCTGGCTATTGGGCCTGTTTGTGCTAATACAGATGGTGGGGCTGCCATTGCTGGCGCTGGGGGTCGCCGGGCGGGTGGTAGCGCTGGCGCTGCTGGTGCCCCTGGGCTTCACAACACTCACAAGCATCGCCGGCCCTGCTCATATCCTGGCCCTGCTGGCCTGTGTGTATGTATTGGTCTTCGGCAGCGGCCAACGGGCGTTGTGGCAGCCAGAAGAAGCGTGGCTCCAGAGCAGGGCGGGCGAGTCCTGATCCGTCTCCGCCACTATC
>JAJRXO010000006.1 GCA_024276255.1 Chloroflexota bacterium
GGTGAGCAAGCTGCACGCCAAAACGGATGAAAATCTCTCGCCAAGACGCCAAGAGCGCAAAGGATTTTTTTCTATTTTTCCTTGGCGGCTTTGCGCCTTTGCGAGAGGCTTATTTACGAAGCAGATTGTCGACGGGCATTTCACGGCAATTCCAGGCAGTCACCTGGAAACCAGGCTGGAAGTGGTTGCGGCACAATGTAGGTCGGTGACCTCGTTCTGTCAACGCGGCCGGGCCAGGGAACGGTAACCCGGGTGCCAGTAGGAAGCAGGGAGCAATCCCGCTTTTCAGATTCACTGGTGAGACTATATTAGGTTAGTCGTGCTTGCTGCTGGCAGATCGTCAGCGGTGAAGCTATTATTTCCCCCGAAAGCGGAGCGTCGGGGGGAGGAAGAGGGGGGCCAGAGCCACCGACTAAATTGATACAGTGTATTTACCGGTTTACTTATCTGCCCACCCTACTGTCTCCCTAGCCTACCGCTGATGTGGCTCCGCAAGGGGTTTTCCTGGTTCCGGCTTGTCCGGGTTAGAATACGGCGGCAGGTCGTTGCACTCGCATCCGCTTCCTGCTATCATGTTGGCCAATCGTGCGATGGCTATTTCTGGAGGTACACATGAGCCAACACACATCCGAATTGCAACACCTGGGTCGAGATGCTCTGATCCGGCAGATCACCCGGAATCTGCGCCAGATGGATGATGCCACCCTGGCGATCATGGCCAGACGTTTGCGGCAGTCTGCCGCCTCCGATCACGTGGATGCCGCTGGCCCAGGAGCTGAAAGGGGAATGAACCGACGACAGTTTTTGCGCACGGTGGCCGGGGTGGGGGCGTTGGGGGCCGTGGCCACCGCGGGTGTGGGCTATGCAGCCTGGGAGTTCGGCGGCCTGCGCGAGCGCACGCGAGCCGAACTCGAGCTGGGCGCCGAGATCATTCAGCTGCGCGGGCTGCTGGCCTTGTACGATGCCCTGGAGCAGGTGGGGCTGGATGACGTGGTGAGCGCCGGCCTTGGAGCCGTCAGCACGGGGCTGCGATTGCTGGAAAAGGGCGCCGATGCCCTGCAAAGCGGCCTGCAGGCCATTGAAGATGCCGTGCTCAAGGTCGATCAGGCCTTCCCGGCTTTGCAGAAGGGGATTACCCTGGTGGAGTCGGGGGTGGAGGTTCTGGCGGATGGCCTGCAACGCCTGGAGGATATTTTGGCCGACTTTGCCGAACCGGCTCAGCCGATCACGGATGCCATCAGCCGATTTGTCAGCCAGGTGCTGGACTATCTGCCTTTCGGCGCGGGCGACACCATTCGCCAGGGCCTGGAAACCACAGCGGATATCCTCACCACGATTCCCGAACATGTGCTGGCGGTGAATACAGAATTGCTGGAGCCTCTGCGCGAACAATGGTTTAGCACCGATCCCGAAGACGGCTTGCTATCGGGCATGTTCGAAGTGCTGGTCACCCGTGTGCTGGATCCCTTGCAGGCGCATCTCAGTGCCATTAGCGATTTCAGCAACACATGGCAGGAAAAACTGGAATCGCCGGTGCGGGCCGCGATTGAAGAACGGAATAACGTACGCCGGGATTTGCAGGCCCAGCGCCGAATGCTGGGAATGTGATATATTGCCCTAGCCAAACCTGTCATGTCATACTGATTCCCTCCCATGTTAACCCTCTCCCCGGAGTGTCCTATGCCCCCAACCGTAACCTTGCTCTCCCACACCCAGTTCACCTCCCTTCCCGCTGACCATCCCGTGCGCCGGGGCGCCGGCACCCTGGCCGAGAATCTCATCGAATATGCCGGTCGCGTTTGTTATCGCTCGGACGTCCGCATGGGCACGCAACCCTCGTTTATCAGCCTGCGGGTGCGCGAGGGTCATGAGGACATCATCGAGCATGTGCGCTTCGTCTTTCGCATCGAAGATCAGCCGTTGGATGAAGCTGTACTGTTGCTGGCCAACCTGGCCTCGGTGGAATATACCCGCCTGGATGACACGACCTGGATATTCAGCATGAACGCCCGCAATGTGCGGGATTTCTGGCGCCAGGGCGCATCACCGCTGGCGCGGGCGCTGGTCGAGCGGGCCCGCTCTGTGTTGCCAACCGTGTATAACGACATTCCCCCGCAAGGAGACACCTCGCATGCAAGTTGATCTCTTGGCTTACGTGCCGGTCGACGGCCTGCCCGAGCCGGAAAAACATGGCGCCGCTACCTTCCTCATCTCCGGCATCTCCCGCACATGCAGCCATCAAATCGTACGCCATCGCCTGGCCTCCTTCAGCCAGGAATCGCAGCGCTATGTCAGCCTGGACAAGGGGGGCTGGCAGGCCGTGGTGCCGCCTGCTATCGCCGATGAAGCGGCCGCCGGTGCTGTCATGGACGAGATGTGGCAGGGTTTGCAGCAGGCCTATGCTGCCTTGCGCGATCAAGGCATTCGCAAGGAAGATGCTCGTTTTTTACTGCCCAACGCCACCGAAACACGTCTGGTGATGACCATGGGTTACCGTCCCTTGCGCCATTTCTTCTGGCTGCGCATCGACAGAGCCGCGCAATGGGAGGTGCAGGCCGTGGCCCGCCGCATGTTGCAGCTGGTGTATCCCCTGGCCCCGCAGGTGTTTCAGGATATCTGGGACGAGTACGGCATGGAGACATAGACGGCGTGTCTGTTCTGAAAATAGAACGCTGATGCCGCTGATCGTCAGGATGCCGCTGATCAGAAGGATAGAAATCTGCGCCAATCTGCGTGTATCGGCGTGGTATCAGTGTAGACCCGTAGCCCGGAAGACCAGTAGAAGAGTATACCAGGCCGGTTAGGGGTGGCGCCGCCCACACCGGTTTACCGGTTTACGGGTTTGCCCGGCTCCAGATGGTCTGTGCGCAGATCATTATCATCATGATGATACGCACTTTGCGCCAGGGGCCGACCTGCGTCGGACATCTCGTTTTGATGGGGATCTGTTGTTTGGCGCTGTAGGATCAGGCGCATCATGGATGCGCCCAACGTCCTGTACCCGTCGCCTCGGCGGTTCCCGCGTCCACCGCATCCGTGATGCGATGAGCTGCAACCTCACCCAACCTCTGGCGCATCATGGATGCGTCCAACTCCCTGTACCCGTCGCCTCGGCGGTTCCCGCGTCCATCGCATCCGTAATGCGATGAGCTGCAACCTCACCCAACCTCAGGCGCATCATGGATGCGCCCAACGCCCTGTGCCCGTCGCCTCGGCGGTTCCCGCGTCCACCGCATCACGGATGCGGTGAGCTGCAACCTCACCCAACCTCAGGCGCATCATGGATGCGCCCAACGCCCTGTGCCCGTCGCCTCGGCGGTTTCCGCGTCCACCGCATCCGTAATGCGATGAGCTGCAACCTCACCCAACCTCGGGCGCATCATGGATGCGTCCAACGCCCTGTACCCGTCGCCTCGGCGGTTCCCGCGTCCACCGCATCCGTGATGCGGTGAGCTGCAACCTCACCCAACCTCTGGCGCATCATGGATGCGCCCAACGCCCTGTACCCGTCGCCTCGGCGGTTCCCGCGTCCATCGCATCCGTAATGCGATGAGTTGCAACCTCACCCAACCTCAGGCGCATCATGGATGCGCCCAACGCCCTGTACCCGTCGCCTCGGCGGTTCCCGCGTCCACCGCATCCGTAA
>JAJRXO010000579.1 GCA_024276255.1 Chloroflexota bacterium
GCAGAAAATGGTCTCAGCCTTTTTCAAACCGGCGCAGGTGGAAGGCTCGATGATGAATGGCTATCGCTTCGAAGCCGGCCCGGTCACAGGTTCGCCATTGTTTGTTGATTGCCCGGCCTGGTTCGAGGCCGTGGTGCGGGATGTGGTTGAACGCGGGGATCACACAGTCATGGTGGCCGAGGTCCTCGAGGCCGGTGTGCGCGATCCTCAGGCGCAGGCCCTGACATTGCGCGATACACCGTGGTCGTACGGTGGCTAGAACCCTGCTGCACACAGGCTGGTCTCTGGCGGCCAGCCCGCGCCGACGTTTCGATGATCCTCTGGATGATCCACAACGTTTGCACGACTGGATGTCGGCCAGCGTGCCGGGGTGTATCCAGCGGGACTTGATGACCGCGGGGCTTTTGCCGGATCTGCAAACAGAACCAGAACCGGCCTCATTAGCAGCCTGGGTCGATGAAAGCGACTGGTGGTATCGTTGCCCCGTGCCTGCTATTGCTGACGATGAACGGGCGTGGATACGCTTCGACGGCATCGATTATCTGGCCGCGGTAACGGTCAATGGCGAGGAGTTGGGCCGCGGGGCCGGCATGTTCGCTCCCCGGCAATGGGAGATCAGCCGCTGGTTGCGATCCGGGCCCGGGCAACTGGGAGTACGGGTGTGGGGCGGCGGCGCCCTGCCAACATGGCCGGCCAGTCGGTGGCGACGCTTTCTGCGACGGCATCTCGGCCGTTTCCAGGGCGGATTGCCGCCTTTTGACGACCGCCTGCTGACCCTGAAGGCGCCCATGCATTTTGGATGGGATTTTTCGCCTCGCTTGCTGGTGACGGGCATCTGGGATGAGGTGACACTGCACACAGCCCGGCATGTGGGACTGCTGGATGTGTGGGCACGGGCCGACTGGGGGGAGGATGCGGGCATGGTCGTGCAGATGACGCTCGATGCCGACACTGCCCGTCAGATCGAAGTGGAGCTGTCGTTGCGGGCAATGAATTTCAAAGGTCAGGCCGTGCAACGTCGCCAATGGTCACGAGGGGTGCAGGCAGGCAGCCAACGCCTGGCCCTGTACTGGCCGCATGTAGATATGCGCCCCTGGCACACGCACGACCGCGGCTTCCCTCATCTCTATCATCTGCACGTGCGTTTGCTGTGCGACGGCGAAGTATGCGATGAGCACACGGTCACGGTGGGAGCACGACAGATGGGATGGGGTCGGCGCTCTCCGCGTACGCCACCGGCGCCGCCCTTTTATCTCAACGGCGAGCGCCTGCCTTTGCGCGGCATCAATTGGGTGCCGCTGGACCTGCTTCCCGGTGCAGCCGACGTGCCCCAGCGTTATCGGCATCTGTTGCAGTCTGCAGTAGATGCCGGAGTCAATGCCATCCGTGTGTGGGGTGGCGGGGGGCGGGAGCGAGGTCTGTTTTATGATTTGTGTGATGAGCTGGGGCTGCTGGTGTGGCAGGAGATGCCCATTGCCTGTGTGTTTTTTGATGCATTGCCCGATGATGAGGGTTTTGTGGCCCTGGTGGATCGGGAGACGCGGGGCATCATCCGTACATTGCGTCAGCATCCCTCGCTGATGATGTGGGGGGGCGGCAACGAGTGGGGCCCGGGTCGACATCGTGGCGTGGCCGCGGCCATGAGTGCGGCTGCCGCGGAGGAAGATACTGGTCGGCGCTGGATACCTGCCTCGCCGGGGCCAGGCGATAGCCACAACTGGCAGGTGTGGCATGAAAAGGCGCCGCCCATTCGGTACACGCAGGATCCTGCACCGCTGCTCAGTGAATATGGCCATGCAGCTCCGCCATCGCCGGAGGTCCTGGCTGCCCTGCTGCCAGAGCGCGATCGATGGCCGCCGGGGCCAGGCTGGTCACAACGCAAAGCCGAGTTGGGAAAGCTGTGGCACTATGCCTCGGCCTTTCTGGGCGCCGACGATGTCACGCAGGTGGGGCTGGATGAATTCGTGCAGGCCTGTCAGCAGTCGCAGGCCCGCACCCTGCAGGTGGGCATGGAGGCCTATCGCCTGCGCTCTGATGCCGTGGGTAGCTTTATCTGGCAATGGAACGAGTCGTGGCCCGCCATTTGCTGGAGCATTTGGCCTCATCGGGGAGCGGCCAAGCTGGCGTATGAGCAAATCCGGCGTTCGTATGCGCCGGTAGCGCTCCTGGCGCGTCTGCAAGACCAGCAGGCCGAGATCTGGTTGCTGAACGACACCCTGCATGAGCTGGGTCCGTGTCATCTGGATGTCCGGGTGGATGATCAGGTACGCTGGCAGGCCGACGTTACGCCGGCCCCTGGCCGTCAGCTGCTCACGCGCATTGATCTGCCTGCCCACGGCAGGTATTTGCGCCTGCACCTGCGTGGTCATGACCTGGATTATGAAAACGATTATGATTTGCGATGGTGGTGGGCGCAGGACAGCGCCCGACCGGGCCTGGGAACGCGGCTGCGCCAGCGCCTGAAAGCGTATCTGCTCCGGTGGTGATGGCTACGATTTTGGGTCATACACGCTGTCTGTAATTTTGTGAGACGCGTGGCAAGTGAGGAGATGCTTGAACAAGCAGCCATGATCATGCGATAATAGGGGCACATCCGTCATTGTTCGGCGGCCTACCCCCTTCCCGAAGAGGAGCTTTTCATGTCTCAAACTGCGATTGTAGCCGACAGCGGCTGTGATCTTCCCCCGGCCCTGGCCGATCGGTATCGCATATTACAGGTGCCCCTGGTGGCGCGTTTTGGTGAATACGAGCTGCGGGATTCGCCTGCCACGCGGGAAGAATTCTGGCGACGTTACGATATCAGCAAACCTCCCCAGAGCTCGGGTCCTTCGGTGGGCGAGTGGGCCGAGGTGTTCGACCGGGCCTTGCAGCAGGCCGACGAGGTGATCGCCATCACCATTACCAGCAAGCACAGCGGCACCTTCAACTCGGCGCTGATCGCAGCCCAGGAATTTGCTGGCCGGGTGCATGTCTTCGACTCCTGGTCGCTTTCGTTGGGTGAAGGTCTGCTCACCTGGAAAGCTGGCGAAATGGCCCTTCAGGGTGAGGCTGCGCAGGTGATCCTGAAGGCATTGGCAGACTGGCGAGCGCGGCTCCGCATCTTCATTTATCTGGATACAATCGAGGCCGTCCAGCGGGGCGGTCGTGTGCTTCCGATCATGCCCCTGATCAAACGTATGTCTGCCGTGCTGTCCATCCATCCTTTGCTGCACATGAACGAAGGTGAATTGGGGTTA
>JAJRXO010000580.1 GCA_024276255.1 Chloroflexota bacterium
GGTGGCCTATGATCCGGAACGCCTGGCCGAAGTGGAAGAACGACTGGGGCTGATCTACGAGCTCAAACGTAAATACGGCGACAGTATCGCCGAGATATTGGCCTTTGGCCGCCAGGCCGAGGCCGAACTGGCCCTGATTGCTGACAGCGAAACGCGCAGCACAGCCCTGGAGGAACAGGAAGAAAGCCTGCTGCATAGCATCGGGGAGCTGGCCAGCCAGCTTTCCCAGGCGCGGCAGCAAGCTGGTGCCCGGCTGGCGCAGGCCATCGAGGAAGAATTAGAGGATTTGCGTATGGGTGGATCTCGCGTCGCGGTGGAAATCGTACAGCAAGTACACGAATATGGCTGCTATGTGGGTGATGAACGCTATGCTTTTGACGCCACGGGCATCGATCAGGTGCAATTCCTGGTTTCGGCCAATCCGGGCGAGCCCCTGATGCCGCTGGCCAAAGTTGCCAGCGGCGGCGAGACCGCCCGCCTGATGCTGGCCCTGAAAAACGTGCTCTCCCGCGCCGACGACACGCCCACCCTGATCTTCGACGAAATCGACCAGGGCATTGGCGGGCGCGTGGGCGCCATTGTGGGCCGCAAGCTGGCAGACCTGGCGCAAACACACCAGGTGTTGTGTGTAACCCATTTGCCGCAAATTGCCGCTTATGCCGACTATCACTTGGCGGTGAGCAAAGGCGCCGAGGGCGACCGTACGGTCACGCGAGTGCAGGTGCTGGAGGGCAGTGCCCGCGTGAACGAGTTAGCAGCCATGCTGGGGGCCCCCAGCGCTGCTGGTCGCCAGTCGGCGCAGGAATTGCTGACCGAGGCCGGTCATCTGCAAGCTGGCTAACCAGTCACGCCCTTTACTTTGTGCGGACGATGGCCGGTGCTATAATGAGACCGTCGCCCTAAACGAATAATCAGCTATTGATCAGCATTTACCAGAACCGGGATGCTATCTTGGCATCCCATTCCCTGCCATCTCAGATAATCCGCTTCGTAAATAGCCCGGGGTTACCCGCCGGATTCGTAATCCGGCTCGCGAGCACTGGCTCTCTGGGCTGATTCGCAAAGTCGTCTGTTTCCTGATCTACCGAAAAAGCAGAGCCTTACATGAAGGCGATAACCTGATATAATCACCTTCACTTTCACTGGAGAAAAAACAATGACGCAAGAAAAAATGTGGGCCACCCTGTGGGTAGACAGCATCGACCGCGCCGACTGGCGACAACGGGCGCGTGAAGCCCTATCGCTTAACGGTGTCGAGCAGATCCAGGTGGATGATAACAACGGCAAGGTACGGATCTATTATGACCCGCAAAACGTCACCATGTTCCAGCTCAGCGCCCATCTACGGGCAGCCGGTCTGTAGCGGTTCGATTCCAGTTCCATGAAACTACCATCCTCGAGGATGGTAGTTTTTTTTCGACAACGCGACCTGGGCGCCATGATCCCCGTATAGCAAGTGTAAATCAATCCTATCCCAAAATGTGGCTCTCAACAGCCATACGCTCATGTCGGAGCAATATCCATGAACAAACGCTTATTTCGTTCACGCAAAGACCGTATGGTCGCCGGTGTCTGCGGTGGCATCGGCGAATACCTGAACATCGATCCCACGCTTATTCGCCTCGCTTTTCTGGTGTTTACCCTCTGGGGTGGAGGCGGCATTCTGGCCTACGCCATCGCCTGGCTTGTTATTCCCGAGGCGCCGGAAGACACCATCGGATAATGATGCGGGCGTAGAACCCAAGACCTTCCGGCTGTTCCGGCCCGGAGGGTCTTGGGGAGTCGGTGCAGCAGTAATCCGCGGCCGGTGTGCACAGGCTTTCATCCAGACAATGGGGGCCGAACGCCACCGCCCCGGTAGCCACGTTGACAATACCTGTTTGCCAGCAGGGGCAGGCAGTTTGAGGGGAACAATCTTCATGGGGGGAGGGCGCTGGCAATCACCATAATCTGTCCCAGCTACCCAACGTTCCAAATCGTTCCATACTTTGTGGCAAATGCACCTTCGAAGGGGAGGCGCCCCCGGCAGGACTCGAACCTGCGACGCAGGGTTTAGGAAACCCTCGCTCTATCCTCTGAGCTACGGGGGCTTACTCGCCGTAGTTTAGCACGGCAGAAGACAAACTGGCAATGTCTGGAGGGGAAGGTGCATTCTAAATCCTATGCAATCTGTGCTATCATATGACGTATGAGCGATGATGCTGAAGACAAGGTAATTCACAGTTTTAGCGAACGCCTGGCAATCGATCAGGCCTTGCGCTCGCTGGCCGATGCCCCCAATAGCTACGAGCGCGAACGCCGCGCCCGCCAGCTGGCAGAACAGGGCGCCGCCATCATTCCCGCATTTCTGCGTCACCTCGATAGCGAACATGCCGGCATGCGGGGCGGATTGGGCATGCTGGCGCAATATCTCGATCGCGCGACCATCAGCGCTGCGTTGCGGCGGGTAGCGGCCGATAGCAAACGCTCGCCCGTCGCCCGTGTCAATGCCATCACCATTCTGGAACGCTATCTGGACGAGGACATCGATGCGCACCTGGCGCCCGATATGCACACAGCCCGCGCCATCGCCCGCCAGAACGCCGAAGAGGCCCTGCAACTGGCGCAATCGCAACCGATGGTGTATGTGGAATATGCCGAACAATTATTGGATGAGCCACTGGAAATCATCCATGCCGTAGTGCGGGTGATCACCGAAATCGATGATCCCCACACAGCCTTTTTGCTGGCCGCAATTGCTGCCCAGGCGCCGAGCGACGTGGTGCATCCCATTTTGCGGCACCTGGGCACTATGCGACACCCGCACGGCTATGCGGCTTTAAGTGTGCTCGCCCATTTGCTGCCGTCCGAGCTACA
>JAJRXO010000581.1 GCA_024276255.1 Chloroflexota bacterium
TGTGTAAGAGGATGGCAGCGGCACCCAGAATGACGATGTCATCACCCAATTGACTGATTGAAAGCCGGGTTTGCTGGCTGAGCTTGCTCAGCGCCCGCTCCTGCAATTCCTGTTGCAGGGCCGGCAACAGGGCTGCGCTCAAGGGGGCCAGGCTGCCAGCGATCACGATATCGCGAGGATTGAGTACACTGACGAGCATGGCCAGCGCCATACCCAGATAGCGCCCCATGTTACCGATGGCCGTCTGCAAGGCAGGTTCATGCGCTTCGAAGGCAGTGATGACGATACTGGTGTCGATGTCAAAGGGTGAGGATGCCAGTTGATTGAGGATGGACTGGGGATTGCTGTGGGCAATGGCGCGGGCCTGGCGGATCAGAGCGCGGCTGCTGGCGACGGTTTCCAGACAACCAAAAGCGCCACAACGGCAGGGCTCGCCTCCCTCGACCACCTGAAAATGGCCGATTTCCCCGGCGCCAGAGCCATCGCCATGATAGAGCTGCCCATTGAGCACGATGCCGGCACTGATGCCCCGGCCGACCTTCAAAACAACCAGGTTGCTGTCATAAGAACGGGCGCCAAAGACGTATTCGCCCAGAGCCGCGGCCTGACTATCATTGGCGATATAAACGGGTAACTGATAACGCTCTCGCAGCAGATCAACCAGGGGAAGGTCCTGCCAGTCGAGATTCACGGCCGTGCGGACAATTCCCTGGCTGCTGTCGATTAACCCCGGCGTGCCCAGGCCAATGCCCAACAATGGCTGGGAGCTGCTGGCTACTAGTTCATCCAACAGATCATAGACAAGCGACAGGGCGGCCTCGCCCTCCCGATCACGTACATCTCGTCGCCGCCGTTCCTGCACCTTGCCCCGAAGATCAATCACCGCCCCCCGAAATTCACTATTGGCCAGGTCCACGCCGATGAGATGACGGGCATCATCATTCACACTGAGAAGGGTGGCGGGCTTCCCTGTGTTCGAGGTATCCCGGCCAACTTCCTCGACCCACCCCCCGTCGATCAGCTCCGCCACAATACTGGAAACTGTAGGCCGGGTGAGCTGGGTGACCCGCGCCACGTGGGCCCGACTGATTGGACCCGCCGCGTAAATGGTCTGGAAGACCAGCGTTTTGTTATGCTTTTTGGTGCGGGCGTGCGTTGCCTTGACGCGGGCCATAACAGATTCCTGTGTTTATTAGTAAAGTTGATTAACTAACATATGGTGATTATAGGGGATAATCAGACAAATGTCAATCGTTTTACCTTAAAAAACATGTAATTTAATGAAGTCAATTAACATATTAACGAAATGCTGTCCGCTTGAACGACAGATCGTTAACCCCAGTGAGGATCGTGGCAACGTTACCACACAACATTGCAACGTCAATTTGCAGGCGTTGGCTGTGCCAGACCATCCGGACCTGCGAGACCCGCCAGGTCTTTTCCGATTGCACATCAAAACTGAGACCTGCCCCGCTGCACCGGGGGCATCCCCAATTTTGGGGGATGGCTTGCCTTTGGGGCGGGATCGCCCCCCCACCCCTGAAAGGGAGCGCAGCGACCGTCGGCGGAGGGGCGCAGGGGTGGGGGCAATGCCCCCAAACTGCAAGCCCCCCGCAGCAAAGCCAACCAGGATGGGCTGACCACGCCTCGCACCGCTGCGGCCGCCTCTGGCATACAATGCGCAAGCTTGCCAAATGCCTGGGACGCCCCTCAATGCCTGCATCTATGCGCCTGCACCCATTTACTGGTATACTTAAAATCTGTGTTGGCCACCTTCTCCCCTTCCCCTGCTGCCTTCACAGCATTTCAACCTCTTACAGAACCCTTATGCCAAAACGCTCTTTCCGCCTGGCGCTCATTCTGCTATTGATGAGCGTCGCCCTCCTGATCATCTTCCATTCCTCCGCCACACTCGCTCAACCGCTGGCTCCTTCGCCAACGCCCACAACAAACCCTCATGCCAGAGCGCCTTATCCTGGCATTTACGTTTTTCTGGATAACGATAACGTGGATCCCGCCCTTTACCCCGAGGTGACCGGCGGCAATATGACCTTCAATTGGGGCGATATCGAGATCAGCCGTGACCTGTACGACTGGTCGGCTGTTGACAAATGGATAGAAGAAGAATCCCGGCTGGGCAAACCCGTCGGTATCGGATTCTCACTTTACGATGGTCGTTGTTGCGGAGGCAATCGAATGCCGCGCTGGCTCAGTTGGGAAGATGAAAGCACGGTTGTGCGCTGCGATGCCATGAACTGGGCCATTCCCCGTTATTGGCATCCTTCGGTGCTGGCTGCCTATCGTGGGTACATCCAGGCCTTTGCTGCCCGCTACGATGGTGATCCACGCCTTGCCTGGATAGAGATGGGTACCGGCATTTTTGGTGAATCCAAGCCCGCCGATACTGAAGACTGGGCCTGTCTGCAACAGGCCGGGCTGAGCGAGCAACTGTGGATCGACACGTCCAAGCAGATCATGGATGCTTTTGCGGCCGCGTTTCAGCAAACCCCCATACTTTATCAGTTTTCACCCACCTACAACCCCGAATCCTACTCTATCCGCCAACGCCGCGAACTCACCGATTACGCAGTCAGCCTGGGCATCGGTCTTAAACACAATGCGCTCTCCCCCGACGGCAACAACACCACCGTCGATGATGAAACGAAATCTTATTACAAAGCCGGCGAGTGGGATCCGTTCTTTAGCTGGTGGCGCCAGGTGCCCACAGCCTGGGAAAGCTATGCCACGCAACGCTGTGTGGATTATGTGACAGGCGAGATCAGCGCCGGCATTACCATGTGGTGCGTGTATGCTGGCCTCAACGCCCGCGCCGATTATTTTGTCTTCTCCAAAGACATGGTCACAGATCCTCTACGCAGCGAGTATCTGGATTTTGCCCGCAAATACCTGGGCGCCGAGTTCAGCGAGATCGACTCGGTGTGGGTGGCGTTACGCGAGCATGAGCCACGGCAAGGTGACTGGTTCCCGCCTCGCGGCAATTACAGCTTCGGATTGTATCAGAATGATAAGGCGCCTGGGGGACGTAGCGTGCCCCTGTGGAACGTGACAACCGCGGCCGAGGGGCGTTATACCCGACGCACCGACCGGCTGAGCGGCAATCCCAATCTCTATTTCGATGTGGAGGATACCTGGCTGGTCGCTGGCGCCAGTCCCGAGGTTCAGATCGAGGTCGTTTACCTGGATAAGGGCACCGACACCTGGTCGCTCTATTACGATGCCCTGGATGCACCCGAGAAGCTGGCCGGCACCATCCATAAAACCGATTCCGGCGCCTGGCGCACCTACACATTTTCCCTGCGCGATGCTTACTTCGGGAATCGCCTGCCCGGTGGCGGCGATCATCCCGGCTCCGACTTTTATCTGGCCAGCAACGATTTCGACGACACCTTCCACCGGGTGCGAGTTTTCCGTAACGATATCCCCCCCACGCCCACACCGCCCCCCATCCCCATACTCAGCCCCACCCCCGTCCCTCCCAACCCCAACACCCCCCTGAAACTGCGTCTGCGCGAGGGAGTGGATGGCTATTATGGTGTAGAAGACACCTGGATCGGCGCCTACTGCATCAACCCGCCTGATAACGGCACCGTGCCGCATGGCGACCTACCCACCCTGGGCCTGCGCGCCTCCAGTACCACCGAAGATGGACCGGCTTTTGTCGATGTATGCAACATCTTGCTTAAATTTGATGTCAGTCGCATTCCCGCCGGCAGCCAGATCGTCGATGCCAAACTGATCGTCAAGGGGGTAGCGCAGTCCAATGCCGCCCGGCTCTACTTCAACGTATTCGATAGCATCAGACCGTGGAGTGAAGCCCAGGCCACATGGTACCAGGCCTACAACGGCGCGCCCTGGGGCCAGCCCGGCGCCGATAGCCTGGACGACCATCCTGCTCTACCCACCGACACCGGCGTGCTCTCCGGCCCGGTCGATGTCTGGGGCTGGGGCAGCGCCCGCATCACGCCCCTGGTGCAACGGTGGATCAATGATCCCGGCAGCAATCACGGCATGATCCTGCGGCCGTATGGCAATCGCGTGGGCTGGGATCTCGCCTCCAGCGAGTATGAAGTCGTGAGATACAGGCCGGCGCTGGAAATCAGCTACTACCCGCCGGGGGGTATTCCCACCGCCACACCCACCCCCAGCCCCACGCCAACCCCGACCATGACGCCCACGCCCACCGCCACGCCCAGCCCTACGCCGACGCCGACCCCCACGATCACGCCCTCTCCCACGCCCGCCACCGGCGGCGTGCAGGGCTGGGTATTCCACGATGAGAATACCGATCAGAGCTACCAGAATGAGCCCGGCATTGCTGACGTGACGATCTTCCTGGAAACTGCCAGCGGCCAGGTCATCACCGATACCACCACCGATGTCGACGGTTATTTCCAGTTCAGCGGGCTCACACCCGGCATCTACATCCTGCGTGAAAGCATCCCCGCTGGCTGGTCAGCACCCCAGCCCGATGATCAATGGGCCCTTGCCATCACCGCCAACAACATCTACACCGTCTATTTTGCGCATCAACCCTTACCCACACCGACGCCCACACCCACCCCTGTTCCATATGTGTGGCTGCCATTTTACCTGAAATAGCAGCGCCAGGGCGCTTCGAATCGCCTTCGAAAAACAAGGGTCTGTCCCAGATTGCTGGCGGGCTTTAACCTCACCGCATCACGGATGCCATGAGCGCACGAGAACAGGCTTCGGCGCATCACGGATGCGCCGAAGCCCCACAACCGCACGCCACACCGCACCCCCACCCCAGGCTGAAGCCATCGGGCTATGAAACGGCGACAACTGCCACCTCTCATGGCGAACGACGATCGCCTTGCCAATATCCTGGGACGCACCCGAAAAACAAGGACGACTTGCAATTGCGCCCACATTGACGTACCCTATACATCTCCTCCCCCTCCGGCCACCCGACCACAAAACCATCGTTCACTCAAAGCCGCACGGAAACTCCCGAGATTAGCACGCGAGTTTGCGCTATAATGTGGAAAGAGCACTTGCTACTCCCAGCGCCTCTGCACGCCAATCCCTGTCCACCCTCTATGGACGTTTGGCCGGTCGCACTCCCCTGTACCCCCATTGCGCCTTTGTGTCGGCGCGCATGACCGACGCAGAGAGCCGAACCAGCTTCGGAATCTCAGGATACAGGAGAACCCTATGCCATTCAGTCCGTCTATCCGCCACGCTCGTTCTCGTCATCTCTGGCGAAACCTGATAGCCCTTGCCCTGTTGCTCTGGGTTGTGGTTGGTTATGCACAGGTGCATGCTGATCCTGGCAGTGCAAATTCGCCCGCGGCCACAGCTGCCGACAAGCGCCCCGGCATCTATGTGTTTTTCGACTGGAACAACCTGAATCCTGCCCAGTATCCGGTGACCGGCGGCCATGTGACTTTCGAATGGAAACAGATCGAGGTGGCCCCCGGGGTGTATGATTGGAGCCGTCTCGACAAATTCATCCAGGCAGAAGCCAATCTCAATAAGACCACAGTCATCGGCTTCGCCACCTTCAACGCCACCTGCTGCGGTGGCGATTCCGTGCCTCCGCATCTCTATAAACAATATCCCGACATGCGGGTCGTGTGTGATGACAACTGGGTGATTCCCAAATACTGGAGCGAAGACTATCTTCGCGAATATGGCCGGTTCTTGCAGGCCGCGGGGGCGCATTACGACGGCGATCCACGGGTGGAGTTTGTTGAAATCGGGGTAGGTATCTTCGGCGAGACCAAACCATCTGACTCAGTGCACCGCACATGCCTCAGGCAGGCAGGGCTGACCAGCGAGCTGTGGACAGAGACCGTCATCCGCATCATGGACATGTATCTGGCGGCTTTTCCCCACACCCAGCTCATGCTGCAATACTCGCCCTTCTTCCTCAGTGTGGTGGAACGTCGCACCCTGACCGACTACGCCGCCTCACATGGCATCGGCCTTAAACACAATGGTTTGCGCCCCGATGCCGACGCCACCAACATCGACAAGCCCGGCTACTCGCTGGCAGGCGCTGGTCAATACGATCCCATGTTCAAATGGTGGCAGGATGTTCCCATCGGCTGGGAATCGTACGAAGCACAATACATGACAGGCCCCACCAACACCATGTGGGGCATCTATTCCGGGCTAAATAAACACGCCGACTACTTCGTCTTTGCCAAAGACCTGGTCAACAAACCCGAGCGCCGGGCCATGTTCGAATTCGCCCTGCAGCATCTGGGTAAAACCATTGAAAACAGCCCTTCAGCCTGGGTGGCCATGCGCGAGACCGAATATACCTGGTATCCCCAGCGCGGCAATTACGATTTCTTCATGGTGCAGAACGATGCCGTGCCCGGGGGTAAAACCGTTCCACTGTGGAATGTCTCCAGTTACCCGGAAGGCCGTTACACGCGCCGCACCGATAGCGCCAGCGGCAATCCCTACATGTACTTCGACATCGAAGATGGTTACCTGTTCGATACTCGCGAACGCGTGCGCCTGAACATCATCTATTATGATCAGGGCAACGACGCCTTCGATGTCCGCTACGATGCCTGGTCCAGCCCCAATAAACTCGCCGGCACCGTGCGTAAAACCAACACCCGACGCTGGCTCAAGGCCAGCTTTGTGCTCACCGACGCCCGCTTCGGCAACCGACAGCCAGGGGGAGGCGAACATCCGGGCTCCGATTTCAACATCTACGCCCGCGGCGATGGTGACGAGATCATCCATCTCGTCCAGATCGAACGCCTGGATTTGCCCCAGACCACGCCCACACCCATCCCTCCCCTCTCCGCACCGCCCACGCCCACCAGCACCCCTGAGGCGTCCGATTATCGCCTTTCGGTATCCTATCGCCAGGGCGAATATGGTTACAGCGGCGCCAGCGACACCTATGTCAGCCAATGGGACCCCGGCACGAATTTCGGCAGCGCTGAATCACTGCTGGTACGCAACGATGACGTGCAGAGTGCCCTCATTCGCTTTGATAACATCTCCTTGCCTGCGGGCGCCCAGCTCGATCGGGCTACCCTGCGCCTATACGTCCTCGATCGAACTAATCTCACTGCCATTTATCTGCGCAGCTTCGACATGACCACGCCCTGGGATGCCAACACCGCCACCTGGTATCAGGCCCGCAGTGGCGCCAACTGGCGCACGCCCGGCATCGGCCCCGAGGACTATACCGGACTTTATACCGATTTCGAGTTCATCCAGCGCACCAATGAATGGATTGATCTCGATGTCACCGAACTGGCCCGGCGCTGGCTGCAAAACCCTGCCAGCAACCGCGGCCTGCTGCTCGATGGCTATGCCACCCGGAATATTGGTTTCGAATTCGCCTCCAGCGAATACCCTGATGTCAAACTGCGCCCGCAATTGCTGCTGGAGTATCTCAACCCCAAGTGGACGCCCCGCCCCACCGACACACCCAATCCCAACTGGACGCCCACCCCCACGCGTACACCCACCCCGACTGTCACACCTACACCCACGCCGCCCACTGTGCTGGCGTATCGCGGCAGTCCCACCATCGATGGGAATCTCTCCGACTGGCTGCTGGGCACCCCCCTGCGACTCGACGCCAGCAATGCCTCGTACTTCAGCGGCCTGCTGCCCAAACCCTCGGATCTTAGCGGCGAGTTGTGGGCCCTCTGGGATGCCGACAATCTCTACTTTGCCGCCCGCGTGCAGGACGATAAATCCTCCATCGACAGCGAAGGCCAGATCTGGAA
>JAJRXO010000582.1 GCA_024276255.1 Chloroflexota bacterium
CGCTGGCAGGCGCTGAGCATCACCGACTTTGCCCATCTCACGCGACGCAAGGGCATTCGCATCACACGCCAGGTTTATCTCACACATGGCCGCGTGGTGGCTATCCGCAAGTTCAAGAATCTCCTGGCCACCACGGCTGTGATGCAACTACAGAATCCCCCTGACTCCAAACCAGCGCCATTGAGCACCGAAGCCTGAGGCTGAGATCGGGCCCTATCTCGCGATCAGGGGTAGATAGAGGCGGTTCATTTCGATGCCTCGCAGACCATCAGCGAGGCCTGACCGGTCGGCGCAGATCAGCCGACAGCCCCAGGCCCTCAAGCCCACGATGAATGAAGGGTGCGAAAATAAGCCAGCAATAGGTTCGGCGACGCCCACTCAAGAACAGCGCCGGATCAATCCGGCCAAGGGTGCGACGATAAGCCCCAAAGGGGCGCTGTTTCACAGCCGGGGGAATGATCTCCCGGCGGCGGTGACGGCTACCTCTTACCGGATAATAAGTCAATGTTCATCAGTCGATGGGTGCTATTGCCAGAGATGCGCGTACTTGAGACCACTGCCGGTGATGAAATCGACCACCAGCTCTTCGGGCTGCAACCAACCCTCTGCCAGCAAATGTTTTTGCGCGGCCAGGCATGCCGCTCCTTCGGGCGAGGAGAAGACGCCCGTGGTGGCGCCCAGCAGATCGGCATAGTGCATCATCTCGGCATCGGAGACGGCGATGGCCGTGCCACCGCTCTGGCGTAGCGCCTGCAGGATGAGAAAATCGCCGATGGCGGCGGGCACGCGCAGGCCGGAGGCCACGGTCGCCGCCCCCTGCCACATGGCGGCATGCTCGCTGCCCTCCTGGAAAGCGCGCACGATGGGAGCACAACCCTCGCTCTGCACGCTGACCATGCGCGGGCGTTCAGAGCCGATCAGCCCCAGCGCCTCCATTTCTGCGAATGCCTTCCACATGCCCACCAGTCCCGTTCCCCCGCCGGTGGGGTAGATGATCACATCGGGCATGCGCCAGCCCAGTTGCTCCACGAACTCGTAGCCCATGGTCTTCTTGCCTTCCAGGCGATAGGGCTCCTTGAGGGTGCTGACGGCAAACCAGCCGTGTGCCTCCACACCCTGGCGCACGCGGGCCCCGCAATCGGTGATCAGGCCATCGATCAGGGTGACATTGGCGCCCAGGGTGCGGCATTCCACACTGAAGGGGGCGGGGGTATCGTCGGGCATGAACACATGAGCGGGCAGGCCCACAGCGGCGGCGTAGGCGCTCATGGCACCGGCGGCGTTGCCGGCGCTGGGGATGGCCAGCTCGCGGGCGCCCAGTTCCCAGGCCCGGCTCACAGCCACGCACAGGCCCCGTGCCTTAAAACTGCCGGTGGGATTCAGGGTTTCATCTTTGACGTAGGTATTGGGCATGCCCAGGGCTTCACCAAGGCGGTGTGTGTGTCGCAGCGGGGTGCCGCCCTCGCCCAGAGAAATGGCATAATCGGGGTTGCGCACAGGCAGGACCTCGCTATAGCGCCAGAGTCCAGGCGGCCGTTGCGCCAACGATGCCCGCGTGAGAGTGCGGGCCGCTCCGGCAAGGTCGTAGCGCGCCAGCAGGGGCTTGCCGCAGGCCGGGCAGACAGTATGCAGACGCTCAGGGTCGTAAGTAGCGCCACAGGCGCTGCATTCAAGGTGAGTCAGCATTGCCATGAGTATGGTGTCCCCCGATGAGTCAACTGTACGGGTGCAGGGCCCGGTATGGCTGTCCCTCGGCAAAACGCGAGGGGCGCAGGGGTTCGATATCGACGACCCGGGCTTTCCCGTAGACAATGAGTTCGGCCAGGGCCTGCCCCACCGCCGGCGCTTCCTTGAAGCCATGACCGCTGAACCCCACCGCCTGATAAAAACCCTCGATGCCGGGCGTGGGCCCCAACAGGGCGTGACCATCGCGACTGCGACCATAAATGCCGGCATGCCCCTTACGCACCGCCGCCGTCTCCATGATCTCGATTCGGCGGCACAAGCGCTCCAGCAGGGAATTGCGCAACCGGGGATCAATGGAATCGCTGTAGCTATCCATCTCATCCGTGCTCA
>JAJRXO010000583.1 GCA_024276255.1 Chloroflexota bacterium
ATCTGATCAAGATGGTGGAGCGCGTGAAAGAAGCGTCCGATGAGCTTTCGCTGGCCATGCAACGGCTTTCCCAGAACCCCATGGTGGCCCTGGATCATTCCCGTCGCGCCAAGCATCGCGAAAATCAGGTGGAAAAAATGTATCGCGAGGGCGTTGGGGAACTGTTCAACGGGCCGGAAGACATTCATCATATCATGCAAATGCTGCGCATCCGAGAGGTCTATCGCCACATCAGCAATGCCGCCGATCAGGCCGATCAGGCGGCCAACGTGATCGGCAAAGTCGTCATGAAAATGACCTGATGCGTGATGCGCTCCTTGCGAATAATTCGGAAATGAGCCGGTTGACAACCATGTCATCCCGTGATAATCTTGCCGCATGACGTATCTTCTTTTTTCCAGGCCCAGGCCAGACAAGACCCCGCCCTGACCGGTTTCGGGAACTTGGCCGCGCAATATCGTACCCCCAGGCTCTCCAACCGGAGAGCCTTTTTCTTAATCAGGATCAGATCATCAGTCACCCCCTCCATCCTTTGCAAAACAGGAAAACAACCATGAATCTGCGTGTCGGCATTGTTGGCGCCACCGGTTACACCGGATACGAACTTCTGCAGATCATTCATCGTCATCCGCATGCTCAACTGACATGGGCCACGTCCGAGAGCTCGGCCGGTCAAAAGATCTGTGATCTGTACCCCGGCCCCTACGATACCCGCCTGATCCGCCTGGCCGATGCTCCTCTGTCGCAGGCCGACGTGGTGTTCGTGTGCCTGCCGCATGGGGCTGCCATGGATGCAGTGGCCGCTGCCCGCGACGCAGGTTGTCGTGTCATCGACCTTTCGGCGGATTACCGCCTGCCCACAACTGAGCTCTATCAGCGATGGTACGGCCACGCCCACAGCCAGCCCCAGCTCCTGGCCGAGGCCGTGTATGGCCTGTGTGAGATCAACCGCGACGCCATCCGCCGGGCCGGGCTCGTCGCCAACCCCGGATGCTATCCCACCACGGTCAATCTCGGCCTGTGGCCGCTGGCCCGGGTCGGCGTGCTCGGCCCTCAGGTCATCGTCGATGCCAAATCCGGCGTCTCGGGCGCGGGACGTAAACCCCGGTTGGGCAGTCTGTTCGTTGAAGTCAACGAAAATCTCAGTCCCTACAGTATTGGTTACACACACCGTCATATCGCGGAAATGGAATTGATCTTGGGGCCGCATGTGCCGCAACTGGCCCTCACTTTTTCACCTCATCTCCTGCCCGTCAATCGCGGTATCCTCTCCACCATCTACATCGAAGTGAATGCCGATCTCAGCTCGCGGGAGGTGCATCAGATCTACACCCAGGCCTACAGCAACGAACCCATGATCCAGTTGCTGCCGCCCGGCCAGGTCGCAACCCTGCGTCACACCGTACACAGCAATCGCCTCGCTATCGGCCTCACCCCCCTGCCCTATCCCGGCCGCTGGATTGTTACTGTCAGTGAAGACAACCTGCTCAAGGGCGCCAGCGGCCAGGCCGTGCAGAACATGAACCTGATGTTTGATCTGCCCGAAGTGAGCGGTCTTATCTAACCCACCCCGTCCCCTGGCTTCATGCCCTGATTCTATTCCACAACGTACAACTGAACCATGGATAAACCATCCCCACCCTCCCTCCACGTCATCAAAATCGGCGGCAGCCAGATTGACGACCGCGTCTTCCTCGCCCGTATGGTGCAGGCCATCGCCGCCATACGCCGGCAGGGCGTTCAAATTGTAATCGTACATGGCGGCGGTCCCGAGATCGTCCGCCTGCACGCCGAGATGGGCGTCGACTTCCAGGTGGTGGAGGGTCTGCGAGCCACCAGCGAACAATCGCTGCGCCTCGTAAAAATGGCCCTGGACGGCATCGCCAACCTGCGCATCGTCCGCTATCTCACCAATGGCGGTATCGATGCCGTGGGCATGAATGGCATCGATTTAGGATTGGTGCGCGTAAAAAAGCAACATCTGGCCGGGGTTGATCTGGGACGCGTGGGCCAGGTGACACAGGTGCATGCCGACAAGTTGCGCCCCCTGCTGGCAGCCAATATCATTCCCGTCATCTCGCCAATTAGCCTGGGCACGGACGGGCTCAGTTATAATGTCAATGCCGATCACGTGGCCGAAGCCCTGGCCATTGCCCTGCAGGCCTCCCATCTCGTATTCATCACCAATGTGCCCGGCATTCTCGTTGCCGATCGTCCCATACGCGTATTACCCTGCGATCAAATCGATGAGCTGATTGCCGCGCAATTCATCCA
>JAJRXO010000584.1 GCA_024276255.1 Chloroflexota bacterium
AAAGTAATAGCAGAGAGAAGAGGCGAAGTTTGTGTGGGGGGGGCATGGATAACATCAGCTGGAGTGAATGAGCGGGAGATAGAGGTGGTGGGGAATCGGGCTGGGGCTAGGGGTGGGAGAAGGAGTGGATGTGGGGGTCAAAGTAGGTGTGGACGTGGCCGTGGCCGGGAGAACAGGGGGTGGAGTCGATGTGGCCGTGGGCGTCGTCGTGGGTGTGACGGTGGGTGTAATGGTGGGCGTGGCTGTGGGTGATGGCGGGGGAGTCGATGTCTGTTGGGCACACTCGGTCAATTCAATGCCCGCCAGGTTTGACCAGGGGCTGTAGGTGGTATTCCCGCGCACGCTGCGCACGGCATATTGGGTGGTGCCGCCGCAGCCCGGCGCCGGGTCCTGCCAGCTGGGCCATGCCCCCTGGCCTTCAATGCCATCGATCAGCGCCAGAAAGTGGAATTGTTCCTGACTAACTCCCCGCCGCCAGATCTCGAAGCCGGTTTCATCGGGCGAGGCATCGCGCCAATGCGCCAGCACTGATCCATTGCCGGTAGGTTCAATCCACAGGGAGCCGGGCGCACAGGGGGGCAGGGTATCTGTGACGATTTTGCTCCACGGTGAGTAGACGCCATCGCGCTCGCTGCGTACGCGATACGACCAGCTACGGCTGCATTCGTAGGCATGAAAACGGTCTGCGAAATAGTTGCTGTTGGCCGTCAGTGTGGCGAGCGGGCGCCAGTCGCCACCGGGCCGGGCGCGTTCGATGAAATAGGCGCTTTCATCACTGGCAATGTCCACCCAGTTGATATCGAGGATGTACCAACCGGGGACGGGATAAATCTGGGTGCGCACGGGCGCGCAGGGGGCCACGCGAGCGGTTTGAGTTGCGCTCCAGGCTGTGACATGGCTTTCACCGTCAACGCCCCGCATCCGGTATACGTAGGCATGCGAGCAAGCCACGGTGGTGTCATCAAAGCTGGAGGAGTCAACGATGGCGATCGTCTCCCAGGCATGGAGGCCGTCATCAGAGCGCTGGATCTCGGTTTGTGTGGCGGTGGGAACCCATTGTAGATGAATGCGATATTCGCCGGAAACGCTCTGTACATTCAGAGACGTGGTTGTATCAGAAGCCCCGCGCACTGGCGCCGCTACCGCTGTGAAAACGAGCAGCAGTAGCGCAGATAACAGCAAATAGGGGATGAATCGGGTGGATACAGGCGAAGGCATGGGTGAGTCCTGACGGCAGTGTATTGTAACGGGTGCTCATCAGAAACAGAAAAAGCCGTTCCTGCCGAAACAGGGCCGGTTGGTGGTGAAAATACCGCAGCATTCGTGATGCTATTGCGCTGTCGGTACTACGTCGCCCGCCCAGATGGTATGCACGCCGCCGGTGTCGTCACGTATCTGCAGGGCGCCTTCGGGGGTGGCATCGATGGCCTTGCCGATAAGATCGGGCTGGCCGGGGCGCTGTACACGCACGCGACGGCCTATGGGCTCGAGATGACGTCGCCACGCTGCATGAGGTGAGACGCCCTGTTGCCATTGTCGGTAGCGGTGCGTCAGTTTCGCCAGAAGTGTGTCGCGCACGCGGTCGAGGGAATAAGTCTGACGGCTGGCCATGGCCAGACTGGTGGCGATATCGGCCAGGGGCGTACCCTGAAAATCGGTGTTCACATTCACCCCCACGCCGACGATGTTGTACCTGAGCCGCCCATCCTGCATGCTCTGCTCACTGAGGATACCGGCCAGTTTGCGGCCATGCAGCAGGACATCATTGGGCCATTTGGGGCGGGCAGGCAGGCCGGTGAGGTCTGTGCAGGTGTCGATGACAGCCAGGGCGACGAGCATGGTGATGTGGGCTGCCCGGGCCGGGGCAATGGTGGGCCGCAAGAGGATGGAGAGGTAGAGCCCGCCGCCGGCAGGAGACCACCACGAACGCTGGCCTCGCCCGCGACCCTGTGTTTGTTCCAGCGCCTGCACGACAAGGCCCTCGGCGGCACCAAGGTCGGCCCAGGCCCGCGCCCAGGTCTGGGTGGAGGTGATGCGGGCAAAGGTGATCAGGGGCCGGCCGATGGTGGGCATGACTCAGTCTCGCAGCACGGCGCGGGCGTCGATGAGGGTGAGGCCGCGGCCGCGGGGATGGACAATCACGGGGTTGAGCTCGAATTCAATCATGTGGGGGACGGCCATGGCCAGGGCAGCCACCTGCTGGATGAGGTTGACGAGGGCATCGACGTCGGCAGGGGGCTGGTGACGATAGCCGGCGAGCAGGCGACCGGTGGTCGTCTGCATGATGAGCTCGCGGATCTGTTCGGCGCTGAGCGGGGCAATGCCGAAGGCTACGTCCTGCAGGGCTTCGACCAGGATCCCGCCCCCGCCAAACATGATCAGGGGGCCAAAGGTGGGATCACGCTGCATGCCGACGATGACTTCGTGGCCGTCGGCAGCCATGGCCTGTACCAACAAGCCCTCGATGTGAGCCCGGGGCTGGCTGCGGCCTACCTGTTGTAAGATGTCGTCGTAGGCAGCGGCAACAGCAGCAGGGCCTTGCAGATGCAGACGTACGCCGCCAACATCGGATTTGTGCAGGATGTGGGGAGAGATGATCTTGAGCGCTACAGGTCCGGCAATTGTTTCGGCAATGCGAACGGCTTCGGCGGGGCTGTGGGCAATGCCGTAGGGCGGCAGGGGCATGTGCATAGCCTGTAACAGGGGATAAAGCTGGCTTTCCCCAATGGGGCCGGACGCGTCCGGTAAATGCTGCAGGAACCGGGGAGGAAGAGTGGGGGTGGGAGCCGGTTGCGGCGCGGGTTTTTGCCGCCATTGCTGCCATTGCCAGGCGAGACGCAGGGCGCGGGCCGCTTCTTCGGGGAAGAGATAGGCAGGGATGTCGTGCTGATGCAGGCGAGCCGCCCCTTCACGGATGCTGACATCGCCCATGTAGCAGGCATAGAGAGGCTTTTCACCCTGGCCGCGGGCGCGGGCAAGGCCGTCCGCCACACCCACGGGGTCGTTGACAGCGTTGGGCACGAGGATAGCCAGTACGGCGTCGTATTGGGGACTTTGCAGCAGGATATGAGCGGCTGTTTCGTATTCGGGAGAGGAGGCAGCGCCGAGCATGTCGATGGGATTGCTGAGCTGGGGGCCGGATCCCAGCGCCTGGCGCAGCTTTTCCTGCGTGGCGGAATCGGGTTCGGGCAGTTGCAGGCCGTTGCGGGCGATGGCGTCGGCAGCGATGGCGCCTGGGCCACCGGCATTGGTGAGGATGACGATACGGTTGCCGCGGGGCGGCGGTTGATAGGCAAGGGCCATGGCGGCGGCAAAGAGTTCGGATGTGCTGGCGGCGTTGAGAATACCGCTCTGGCGGAAAGCCGCCTCGAAGGCGGCTGCAGAGCCGGCGAGATGGGCGGTATGCGAACTCACCGCCCGCGCGCCGGCAGCGGTTGCCCCCGCCTTGAGGGCAATGATGGGCTTGCGCCGACTCACCGCGGCCGCGGTCTGCATCAGCTTGCGGCCATTGCTCAGCCCCTCCAGATACAAGGTGAACACGCTCACGTGTTCATCATCGGCCAAAAAAGCGATCAAATCGCTTTCGTCCACATCGATGGCATTGCCCAGGCTGGCAAAATGTGACAGCCCCAGATGCTGCCCCTTGCCCCAATCGATCATGGCCCCTCCCACCGCGCCCGACTGTGATAAAAAGGCAATGGCGCCGGCATCGGGCATCTGCTCGATGAAGGTGGCATTCATGGGATACCAGGCATCGATCGTGCCGACGCAGTTGGGGCCGATGAGGCGCATGTTGTAGCGTCGGGCGATGTGTAGCACATGCGCCTGCAGATCAGCTCCGGCCTCGCCCACCTCGGCAAATCCGCCGGAAAGGATGTTCACGGCACGAATGCCCCGATCGCCGCAGGCCTCGAGTGCGGCCGGTACGAGCGGAGCAGGTATGATGATCACGGCCAGATCAACGGGATCGGGCACTTCCGTGATGTTGCGATAAACCGGCAGATCGAAGATGCTGCCCCCGCGGGGGTTGACGGGATAGACGGCGCCGGGAAAGCCGCCCCGCGCGAGATTGGCGACCACGCTGTAGCCCAGTTTGCCGGGCGTAGTGGAGGCGCCGATCACGGCGATGCCGCGAGGTTGGAAAAATGCTTTCAGGTCGGAAGGCATGATGGATTGAGTCCCTTGTCAGTCAGATTTCAGCGCACGGGGCCAGTGTGGCGGGTTTTAATTCCAGTCGGCCAGCAGATCGCCATGAGCGGCGATCAATTCATCGACCATGGCCCAGATTTGCTCCAGGTCGAGCTCGGCCGCGGTATGTGGATCGAGCATGGCCGCGTGATAGATGTGTTGACGATTGCCGGTGAGCGCGGCCGTCACAGTCAGCTCCTGCACGTTGATATGAGTACGCATGAGGGCCGCGAGATGGGGGGGCAGGGCGCCGATGCGGGTGGGCTGTACGCCGTTGCCATCGACCAGACACGGCACTTCCACAATGGCCTCGGCGGGTAAATTGTCGATTAAACCGTGATTGGGCACGTTGGCGTACACAACCCGCGGGGTGTTGGTCTCGCGGCTGTGAATGATCAGCGAACCGTACTCACCGCTGTGTGCTGGACGATCATCGCTTTGCAATTGCAACAAGGCCTCCAGCGTGGCCTGGCGCTGGCCGGGCATGACCTGAACCTCGTTCACGTCCTGCAGGAACCCGGCGATGGCAGCGGCGTCGGGCAGGCCGCGATGCAGGACATCATATTTCATGGCAAAGTCCCAGGCACGATTGTAGAGCTCGCAGCGACCCAGATACTCATCCAGAGGGATATTGAAGCGCTCAAGCAGATCGGGGCGATGGCTTTTGATGAACCAGGGCACGTATTCGGCGAAGTGTTCGCTCGATTCGGTGACAAAATAGCCCAGACGTTGCAGCATCTCGTAGCGTACGCGGTTGTGTTCGGGCACCCGACCCTCGGCCAGCACACGATGAATCTCGGGATAGAGATCCCGACCATTGCGCTCAAAACGAAGATAAAATGCCATGTGATTGATGCCCGCAGCCACGAAGTTGATCTCCGAGAGGGGTACGCCGATGTCGCGGGCGAGCTCGGCAGCGGTGTTCTGCACGCTGTGGCACAGCCCCACGGTGGTGATGCTGCTGGCGCGCGTGAGCGCCCAACAGTTCATGGCCATAGGATTGACGTAGTTGAGATGCAGGACATGCGGGCATAGTTCTTCCATGTCGCGTGCCATTTCGAGCAACACAGGAATGGTGCGCAGGCCGCGCATGATACCGCCAATGCCCAGGGTGTCGGCGATGGTTTGCCGCAGGCCGTACTTTTTGGGGATCTCGAAATCAGTCACCGTGGCCGGTCGATAACCGCCGACCTGGATCATGTTGATGGCATAATCGGCGCCATCGAGGGCGCGGCGGCGATCGGTGGTCGTGATCAGGGTGGGATGCACGCCCATCTGCGCGGCCAGGGCCTGCCCCACGGCATGCGAGATTGCCAATCGTTCCTCATCGATATCGTGCAGAACCAGGGTGACATCGGCCAGTTCGGGGAAACTGAAGATGTCGGCCATGAGGTTGTGGGCGAAAACAGTGCTGCCGGCGCCAATAAAGGTGATGGTAGTCATGAGCAGTAATCAGTAAGCAAATTCCATGAGTGGTGGCACGCCGATGAGGATGAAAATGGCGTACTACGTATTGCGTATTGCGTTCTCGCTCAGCGAGAGCCTCGCTTTTGAGCGAAAGCGCCGTTAGGACGCCATGACGTGGGACGTTTTACGCATGATGACCGTTGTTTGTAGACCCGGAAACCCGTAAACCGGAAAACAGGGAAACCGGGAGGCCTGGGGAGGATTCACGCCAACCGAATTCGGCCCGATTGATTGGTTTACTTGTCGATTGTTTTACTTGTTTTACCAGTTTCCATTGATGCCGTTCTATGTCATCTGTGGCTCTATGTACGAAACAGGCACCACGGGCGGCAGCCCGCCGATACCGATGAAAAAATCAATCAGTGTTTTTCTGTGTTCATCT
>JAJRXO010000585.1 GCA_024276255.1 Chloroflexota bacterium
ACACCGAGGCGCCCACAGCACCGGGATTGCCGCCGCTCCAGTGCATGCCAATTCCGTTGTCATCGGGGGGGCGAGGATAGTCTTGCAAACGCATGGGAGCACCTCACGTACGAGCTGAGATTATGCCTGTGCAGCGGGGGGCCAGTGCTGTTGGGCCCAGGCGACGATATCCGACAGGGGCACACTGATTTGTTCGCCAGTGCTCATGTCGCGCACCGCAACTTCGCCTCTCTGTAGCTCGTCTTCGCCAATGATCAGGGCATAGCGTACCTGGCTACGGTTGGCGGCTTTGAGCTGGGATTTAAGGCTGCGCGAGCCAAATGTCATGGTAGCCGGAATGCCGGCGCTGCGCAATTGATGGGTGATCTGCACGGCTTTGGCTTTGGCTGCGGCACCGCGATGCAGGGCCATGAATTGCGGGTGGGGGAGCGCGGGCGGTTCGATGCCCTGGGCGCGCAGGCTGAGTACAATGCGTTCGATGCCGATACCTACGCCCACGCCCGGCGTGGGGGGGCCGCCCACTGAAGCGACCAGGCCGTCGTAGCGGCCGCCGCCACAGAGCGCGTTCTGCGCTCCCAGCTCGCTGCCCCAGACCTCGAACACGGTGCGCACGTAGTAATCGAAGCCGCGCACCAGGCGATGGTTGATGCGGAATTCAAAACCCAGATCATGCAGATAGCCGGTGAGGGTCTCGAAGTGTTCGGCGCAGTCGGCGCAGAGATGATCGCTGCTGCGGGGGGCGTCGACTAGCAGGGCCAAAGTGGCCTCTTCCTTGGTATCGAGCACGCGCAGGGGGTTCACCTGCAGGCGGCGTTTGTCGATGGCCGGAAGGGTGTCGATATGCTGCTGCAGATAGTCGATCAACGCCTGCAGATATGATGGTCGACACACAGGACAGCCGATGGAATTGAGCTGGAAGGTGAGGCCCTGGAAACCGAGTTCATGATACAGGCTGTAGGCCAGCTGCATGATCTCGAGATCGGCCGCCGGGTCTTCCTCGCCCAGTAGTTCGGCGTTGAATTGCACATGCTGGCGAAAGCGACCGGCCTGAGGTTTTTCGTGGCGGAACAGGGGGCCAATGGAGAACAGGCGCACGGGTTTGGGATGGGTAAACAGGCCGTTCTGCACATAGGCGCGCATGACGCCGGCCGTGAATTCGGGCCGCAGGCTGATGTTGGTGCCGTCGTGATCATCGAAACTGTACATTTCCTTGTCGAGCACCACGGCGGATCCTTCCTGCAGACCGCGTAAAAACAGGCGGGTTTCTTCCAGGATGGGGGTGTCAATTTGCATGAAGCCGAAACGATCGGCGAGCTCGACGGCCTTGTTACGTACAAAGCGCCAGTAGCGGAAATCGTCGGGCAGGATGTCGTTGAAGCCTTTGAGGGTTTGAAAACGCATGGTTTTTGCTGTGATGATGAGATGAGATCAGGCAAGCGCCTGGGAGCCGCAGGCATGCCGGAAGCCGCAGTGACGGCAACGGGCCGGATCGTCGTGTTGGCGTTTGAGATTGCTACTCTTGTGGGCCAGCTGGATGTCGGATAAGGTTTGCAACAGGGTGGCGCGCAGGGCGTCGGTGTAAGGTATCTTGAGGGTGGTATTGGCGTAGTGCAGGATACCATAAGGGGGACGGGCGCCCAATACATCTTCGACCAAAAGGCAGTAGGCAGCCAGTTGGTGGACATGGGATGGATAAGGAACACTGCCATCGAGATGACTTTTTTTCACCTCAACCGGGATCACTTTACCCTCCATTTTTACCAGATAATCGGGTTTGCCCGCCAGTTGGTAACGGACGGAGAATAGGGAGCGATTGCTGCGACGCCAGTCGCCGGTATCGACATAAATGATCTCGCCGCCGGGCAGACCGCTCCGTTGCCAGCCCTGGCGGGCCAGCCACATCAACCAGGCGGCGGCAGCCAGCATGAGCACGGCCAGGGTGACGAGCCACATCATCAGCCGGGAATCTCCGCTGGATCGGTGTAGGGCAGGATGATGATAGGTACGCCTTCGGGGTTCCATTCGGTGAACCAGCGGGCCTCGGCTGGAGCAAGGCGGATACATCCGCGTGAAGCCGGTGTCGAGCCCAGTTCGTCGACTCCTTTGTACACTTTCCGTCCCTGCTCATCAAGCACATAAGGCAGGCCGTGGATCAGGAAATTGCCCCCGCGTTTGAACAACCACCAGCCTTCATCCGCCTTGACTCCACCCTGACCCTGAAAGGTGCCCCAATAACGGCCAACCACGCCAAACCAGGCGGGTGTGTCCCAGCCCAGGGCAGGATCACCGGTGGTGATGTCGAGCACCCGCACCAGGTTGCCGTCGTCGATGATG
>JAJRXO010000045.1 GCA_024276255.1 Chloroflexota bacterium
GGACGCTTCATCCTCAGTAGTCCCCATCGACCGCTGTTACTGGCCCGCTGGCAGAAGCCCCAGTTGCGGTTATATCGGGCTTTGAGTCTGAATGCCAACAGTAACTATGCCGGGTTATTGCAGGCCTGGCTGGGTGAGCAAAAGCTGCTGGAAACGCCCATCGATTTTCAACTGTGGGCTGGCCCCTCGCTCGTGCAACCGCCCTCCCCCACTCCTGTCAGTCCCGCCCCGGTCAGTACTGTCCCCGTCAAGTCTACGCCTCTCCATCTCACACCTGTCAATCCCACTCCATCTTTTGAAAACAAGTAATTCAATGCGACTCAATAAATTTCTGGCTCATGCCGGCATCAGTTCCCGTCGTGGGGCTGATCAACTCATCCAACAGGGACGGATCCAGGTCAACGGCCGTACTGTGTACACCATGGGTACTCAAGTCGACCCTGAGAAGGATGTCGTCACTTATGATGGCAAGCCTGTACAGCTTTCGACCGCTGGCTTCACCACCATCCTCCTGAACAAACCGCCTGGCTACCTGAGCACGCGGGATGATCCGCAGGGCCGCCCCACGATTTATGATCTGTTGCCCAAACGATATCATCATCTATACCCGGCCGGGCGCCTGGACCTGGACAGCGAGGGCCTTATGTTGCTTACCAATGACGGCGATCTCACCTATCGTCTGACCCAGGCATCCTATAAACATGAGAAAGAATACTGGGTGCAGATCAAAGGCTGGACGCCCGAGCCGGCCTTACGCAAGCTGCGTAAGGGGGTGGTTATCGAATCGGGCCTGGCGCTGGCCGAGGTACGACGCCTGCCCAGAATCCCTGTGGAGCAGCGATTCTGGCTGCAACGGGAAGAGGTGCCAAATACCAGCTGGCTGATCTTTGTGCTGATGTCGGGCCACAAGCGGCAGATTCGCTACATGTGTCGGGCAGTGGATCTGGAGATTCGGCGTCTGATTCGTGTGCGCATTGCTTCGTTGCATATCGGCGATATGCGGCCTGGCGAATGGCGACTGTTGACAAAACGACAATTGCGAGCAGTGGAGGCCATTAAGGGATCATGACATTTCGTAGTATTGAGTGGGTGGAAGACCATCTGCGTCTACTCGACCAGCGGCACTTACCGCATCGGCTGACGTACAGCGACTATTACAGCCCGCACGAGGTCGCCGAAGCCATTCACAACATGGTGGTGCGGGGGGCGCCGGCCATAGGCGCAGCCGCGGCTTTCGGCCTCGTGCTGGCCTTGCAGTCGGTTGACGATGACGATGTGATAGAGGCCATGACACAGGTGCAGGACGCCGCCGATTTATTGAAGGCGGCGCGCCCCACGGCAGTGAATCTGGCTTGGGCCGTGGACCGCATGCTCAGGCGCCTGCATGATCCGGAGTTGCGCGATGTTAAAGCCTTACGGGAGGCTGCTCTCAGCGAAGCGCAGGCCATTGCTGAGGAGGATGTCCGTATCAATCGCCAGATCGCGGAAA
Organism: Chloroflexota bacterium; assembly: GCA_024276255.1. Lineage (GTDB taxonomy): Bacteria > Chloroflexota > Anaerolineae > J102 > J102 > JAADGC01. The sequence continues at coordinate 1,490 of JAJRXO010000045.1, forward strand.
ACGCTCTGCCGCTTATCCCCGACAAGGCCGTGATCGTGCACCACTGCAACACTGGCAGCCTGGCCACGGTGGATTATGGCACGGCCCTGGGGATCATCCGCACGGCCCACGAGCGTGGCAAAAAGGTCTTCGCTCTGGTGGATGAAACCCGTCCCCGCTTGCAGGGCGCTCGCCTGACAGCCTGGGAGCTGCAACAATACGGCGTGCCCTTCAAGGTGATTGTAGACAGCGCTTCCGGGCATTTCATGCGTACCATGGGTGTGGACCTGTGTGTGGTGGGGGCTGACCGCATTGCAGCCAATGGCGACACAGCCAATAAAATCGGCACCTATAACCTGGCGCTGGTGGCGTGGGCGCATGGCGTGCCTTTTTATGTGGCAGCGCCGCTGTCTACACTCGATCTCAGTATTCCCGACGGCAGCCACATCCAGATCGAAGAACGACCGCCGCATGAAGTCTCCCATGTGGGCGATTTTCAGATCACACCTGCGGGGGCAGCTGTGGCCAATCCCGCTTTCGATGTGACGCCAGCCCAATACATCACTGGCATCATTACCGAAGCCGGGATTGCCTATCCACCGTTTCGTCTGTCCCTGCAACGCCTGGCCGATTCGGCCTAGTTTTCCCTTCATCCTTCCCCTTTTCCCCTTCTACCATTCTACTGTCATACTTTTTCATCCGCCCACCTTCTTCCCATCCAACCCGTGGAGGTAATCATGTCGTTCATCAACTCATTTTGGCAATGGCTCAAGCATTTGCTGCTGCCCACCGACCCGCAGGCATTTCCTCCCAGTGATTCGCCTCCCGAACTCACGGCCATGTTGATGGAAGCGGAGAA
>JAJRXO010000586.1 GCA_024276255.1 Chloroflexota bacterium
CGCACCCCGCCCGAGGCTGAAGCCGTCGGGCTACAAAACGGCGCCCCCTCGAAGGGGGCTTGGCGGGCATGGCTGCAACGTCCAAGGCGACTTCATCGCCGGGTAGTCCCCGACAACTGCCACCTCTCATGGCGAACGACGATCCACTTACCACGATCCTGGGACGTGCCCCTATCCAACGGGTCTGTCCCGGATTGTTGGTGGGCTTTAACCTCACCGCATCACGGATGCGGTTGGCGCACGAGAACAGGCGCCCGGCGCATCCGTGATGCGCCGAAGCCCCACAACCGCGCGCCGCTCCGCACCTACCGCTGCCGCTTTCTCGGCGCCAGCATCAACAGCAACCACAGCAGCCAAGCCCCCAGGCTGATCATGGCTCCCAGGCGCAGGCTGCGGGACTGGAAGCTCATCACCACTTCATGCTCGCCCGCTGGGACGGGAATGGCCCGCAAAAACAGGTTGGCGCGCCACACCGGAACAGGATCGCCATCGACACGCCCCTGCCAGCCCGGATACCAGGCGTCGGCGATCAGCAGCGTGCCGGCATCCGCTGCCCGCGTGCGCAAACGGATGCTTTCGGGCTGCCAATCGACTATCTCCACCTCCCCCTTTGCCCCCTCCATCCCCGTACCCTCAGCCAGATACAACGTGGCCCTGGGATCAAAGTCGGGGGACTGCATGGCGGCCAGGGTCTGGTCGTCGTCGGGGCTGAGCACCGCCCGCGGCACGAAGGCAGCACGGGGCATGACCGCGTTATTACGATAGATCTTCACATCGCCGGAGTGTATGCGCTGCCAGGGATGCCGGCTGACAGGCGGACTGGCATGAGCGCCGCTGGCGGCATCGCTGAAAGCCACGCCGCGCACGAACAGGGTCACATCCGGCCGCAAGAGCCGTAGCGACACAGCCTGCAACTTGCCCTGCTGCTGCAAGCGCAACGTAGCCACCGTATCGTGACCGGCCGCATGGTAGCGCCAGGCCACCGCCGGCAAATCCCGGCGATGATGCACGCCTGGCGTCTCGTCGGAGCCCTCGGCCGTGTGCACCCCCGCGGCCAACACATGCTGTTCTGTACGGCCGTCCGCAAAGCGCACCATCAGCTCCGCCACCGGCTCCCCGTCGGCCAACTGGGCAGCGCCTTGCAGATAGCTGATCAATCCGACCGTGCTCACCGGAAACAGGGGCAACGACGTGATCTGCAGTTCGGGTTGGGCAGATGTCAGGGCCTCGCCGAACGCCAGATCATAATAAATGCCATCGACCCAGGCGTCGAAATCCTTGTCGGTGATCACATAACATACGCCCAGCATGGAGAGCAAGCGGGCATCGGGTACGCTGCGTAAAGTCTCACGCAAACGACCATCGGCCACGATCTGCTCGGGTGGCAAGAACAGGCCCATGGCCTGCACAAAATAGCGCGTGGGTAATACGCCGCCGCCAAAACCATCGAGAGAGGGGATGCCGAAGATCATGCCCAGGTTGGGGGCCAGCACCTCCTTGGCCTTGGTGGCATTGATCAGGTCGTTCAGGGCCCAGGCATCGAGCTGCTGGCCATAGATCTGGCGCAATTCGGCCAGATCACCGGGATCATACGTGGTCGTGCTAAGGCTGAGGGTGCGGCACAACGGCTCATCTTCGGCGGCGATGCGGGCGGGAGCGGTGCGCCACGAACGCAGGGCCTGGGGAGCTGTGGGATGCTGAATGGGCAGGCTGAAACTGGCGCCGTAAAGCTCGAGGAAGATCAGCAGCACGAGCAGCACCGCCGCCCCCGTCCTGCCGCGGGAGGCCTGCCAGAAGAGCACGATGAGGGCAATGGCGGTGGTAACCCAGAGCGCCAGGGTGAAGGAGGTGGGTCTGGAGAGCTGGATGAGGGCGAGGGTCACGACCAACAGGCCGATTTTCCCCCACAAGCGCAGGCGATGGGGGAGCCGAATGGCAGGCCGACGCCAACCGCTCAGCAGCGCCTCCAGGCCCAGGCCGGCCAGTATCGCCGCCCCCAGCATGGCGGCTTCCAGCCAGCGGGCCGGCACCCGGAACAGGGCCCAGCCGGGCACCACACGGTAGAAAACATAGTCAAGCGGATCGTAGGCGCCCAGAGCAAGCAACAGCCCGCCGCCCAGCAACAACGCTGCCGGTAGACGCAGGCGGCCCCGCCCGCGCACCAGCCCCCACCCGGCCAGCAGGAGACCCGCCCAGCCCA
>JAJRXO010000587.1 GCA_024276255.1 Chloroflexota bacterium
CACCGATCTGGGCATGGACATCGACGCCGTCGAGATCAGTGAAGACAACATCCATATTACCGGCCATGTGCGCTGAAGCGCACCCTAATCCCCTCCTCAATTTGATCACCGCACCATGAGCATCGCACTAGGCATTGACACCGGCGGCACCTACACCGATGCCGTACTGCTGGCCCAACCCGGAGACCGGGTTCTGGCCACAGCCAAATCACTCACCACCCATCACGACCTGTCCCGCGGCATCATCGCCGCCATGACGGCTGTGTTTGCCGAGCCCAGCCATCAGGTGCGGCCCGCGGCCGTCGACATGGTCTCGCTCTCGACCACCCTGGCCACCAACGCCATCGTCGAATCTCAGGGCAGCCCCATCTGTCTGATCCTCATCGGCTACAGCGCGGATCTCATCCACAAGTTTGGCTTCGACAGAGAGCTGGGCACCGCCAATGTCGCCTACGTGACCGGCGGCCACGACATCGAGGGCAACGAGGCGGCCCCCCTGGACGAGGACGCCCTGCGTCGCATTATCAGCGATCAGCAGGATCAGGTGGAGGCATTCGCCATCTCCGGTTATTTCAGCGTCCGCAATCCCGCCCACGAGCTGCGCGCCCGCCAACTGGTGCAGGAGCTGACCGCTGACCGTCCCCAAGGCCCCCTGCCAGTCACCTGCGGGCATGAGCTCAGCAGTCGTGTGAATTCGGTGCGCCGCGCCACCACGGCGGCGCTGAACGCCCGCCTCATCCCCCTGCTCATCGAGCTCATCTCCACCGTGCAATCGGCCATGCAGCAACTGGGCGTCTCGGCGCCATTGATGGTGGTCAAGGGGGATGGCTCGCTGGTGCGGGCGGAATGGGCCATGGCCCGACCCATTGAAACCATCCTCTCGGGCCCGGCTGCCAGCGTGATCGGCGCCTGGCGGCTGGCCGGGGAAAAGGATGTGTGGGTGGTGGACATGGGCGGCACGACCACCGACATCGCCAGCCTGCAGGACGGCCTGCCGCGTGTCAATCCCGAAGGAGCCAGCGTGGGCCGCTGGCAAACCATGGTCGAGGCCGTCGATGTGTTTACCGTGGGGCTGGGAGGCGACAGCCATGTACGCATCGCCCAAAAATACGACCGGTACGACGCCCTGCATATCGGCCCCCGGCGGGTGATGCCGCTCTCGCTGCTGGCCCGCCAGCACCCCGGCGTCATTCCCCGGCTACGCGATCAACTGGCCCGACCGGAAATGGACGCCGACGCCGGCAAGTTCGTACTTACCGCCCGTCGCCATTTGCGCCGCTTATCCGCGGCCGAAGCCGAGCTGGTGGCTCGTGTGCAGGAGGGACCGCAGGCCGTGAGCGATCTGCTCGCCCGCTATCGCGTACGGGTGGCTGCCTGGCGGCGCATGGCCCGTCTGATCGACGAACGCAAGCTCCTGCTGGCGGCATTTACGCCCACCGACGCCCTGCATGTGCTGGGCCAGCTTGATGTGTGGGATAGCGAGGCGGCGCGGCTGGGGGCCGAGCTGCTGGCCCGCC
>JAJRXO010000588.1 GCA_024276255.1 Chloroflexota bacterium
ACCCTCCCTGGTCTCTGCTCCTATTGCCTGCGGGCGCTGGAGCAAGAAACCGGAGAGGCAGACGAAACTTAGATTGTTTCCACTAGACTTATGTCTACCAACAGGACTATATATTTTACCAACATGAAATGGAACCGAGTCCTATGTTGGCGGATGCCGGGGTGTGTGCGGCGTGCACTGATTTTTGACAAATCTTTTACGTGGCGATTAGAATTTGCTTCATTCTGTTGGCATGAGACTCAGGAGGCCGCATATTTCTTTCGCGACCCAGTTGTTGATTTGATGCTTCTCATATTCAGCAGCATCGATGACGATGCGATGGCTGATCCGACCGGTCATTTCCCTTGCCAGGGAGTGTAAGCTGGTTGGATTCCGTATTGCGATGCTGTGCCCCGCGGTTCGTCCTGGGGCTTTGTTGTTTCGGAGGCATGGCCGATCGTTTGCATGGCATCAGTCTCACGCACATTTGTGCACGCATCAGAGCTGCGCACGCAGTTTTTGATTCAACATTCCCGAACTCATTTTATGGAGGCGCAACCACGATGAATTTTCTCTCTGGTACGTTCAAGATTCGGAAATCGCTCATGGCTCTGGCGGCGGCCATGCTCGTATTGATGGGCTGGGCTTTGCCGGCGTTTGCTGCCGGTGTCGACGCTCAGGCCGGTCGCGAAGCCATTCCTGCCTGGTGGTGGCTGGGGCCTGTGGGCTCAATTGTGGCTCTGTTTTTTGCCTGGTATTTCTTCCGCTCGGTGATGAAGGTTTCTGAAGGCACTGAGCGCATGATCGAGATTGCGGAAGCCGTACGCGAGGGGGCCTCGGCCTATCTTTCCCGGCAGTACCGGGTGGTGGCCCTCGTTTTCGTGGCCCTGTTCATCCTGTTTGCTCTGCTCGCTTATGTGTTTGGCGTGCAGAACAAGGTGATCCCCTTTGCTTTTCTCACGGGCGGCTTCTTCTCCGGCCTGTGTGGTTTTTTGGGGATGAAAGCAGCAACGTATGCATCGGCCCGCACCACCAATGCGGCGCGCCAGAGCCTGAATGCTGGTTTGCGCGTGGCTTTTCGCGCCGGCGCCGTGATGGGGCTGGTGGTGGTTGGTTTTGCTTTACTTGATATTTCGCTCTGGTTCCTTATCCTGTATTATCTGTTCCCGGCTTCCTTTTTTGGCGAAGTCGTCAGCCCTCTGCCACAGATTACGGTGATCATGCTCAGCTTTGGTATGGGCGCCAGCACACAGGCTCTGTTTGCCCGCGTGGGCGGCGGTATTTATACCAAGGCGGCCGATGTGGGCGCAGACCTGGTCGGTAAGGTCGAGGCAGGGATTCCCGAAGATGATCCCCGCAATCCGGCGACGATCGCCGACAATGTGGGTGACAATGTGGGCGATGTGGCAGGCATGGGCGCGGATCTGTATGAATCCTATGCCGGTTCGATCCTGGCCACGGCGGCGCTGGGCGTGGCCGCCGTCAGCGTGGCCGGCCCCGATCTGCTGAATGGCGTCACGTTGATTGCCATGCAACTGCGCTTTCTGGCGGCGCCGTTGTCTGTGGCTGGCCTGGGCGTCTTGCTCTCGGTGATCGGTATCTTCATGGTGCGCACGAAAGAAGGCGCCAGCATGTCGGAATTGATGGCCGCCCTGAACCTGGGTATTTACGGCAGCTCGCTGGGCATTGCCATCCTGTCGATCCCGGTTCTGCTGGCTCTGGGCCTGCCCAACGCCTGGTCGATCTGGATCGCCATGGTGGCAGGCCTGGTAGTCGGCCTGATCATCGGTAAGTCGACCGAGTACTTCACATCTCACGATTTCAAGCCCACGCGCGGCATTGCCCAGCAGGCGACCACGGGCCCGGCCACGGTGATCATCGATGGTCTGGCCGTGGGCATGAATTCCACCATGATTCCGGTGTTGACGATTGCCGTCGGCATCTTCATCAGTTTTTATGTCGTAGGGGGCGCTGAGAACACGCTGATGGGTTTGTTTGGCGTGGGCATGGCTGCTGTGGGCATGCTCTCGACCCTGGGCATCACCCTGGCCACCGACGCCTACGGCCCCATTGCCGACAATGCCGGCGGCAATGCCGAGATGGCGAATCTGCCGCCGGAAGTGCGCAAACGCACCGACCAGCTGGACGCCCTGGGCAATACGACGGCTGCCACGGGTAAGGGCTTTGCTATTGGCTCGGCGGCGTTGACCGCCCTGGCTCTGCTGGCTGCCTACCTGGAGGAGATACGATTCAGCCTTACCCATCTTGCGGGCGTGGAGCAGGTGCAAATCGGCGGCAGGACAGTGGATGTGGCCGCTATGACCATGCGCGATTTCATGGCGTATTATGATGTGACCTTGCTCAACCCTATGGTGCTGATCGGCCTGTTCATCGGCTCTGTGACCGCCTTTTATTTCGCTGCCCTGACCATGCGGGCCGTGGGCCGTGCGGCCGGTGGTATGGTGGAGGAAGTGCGCCGCCAATTCCGCGAGCACCCCGGCATCCTCAAGGGTGAACAGAAACCGGATTATGCTCGCTGTGTGGAGATCAGCACGCAGGCGGCCCAGCGGGAGATGATCATGCCGGCGGCTCTGGGCATCATCGTGCCCGTGGGTGTGGGCGTGTTGCTGGGCGTGGCCGGTGTACTCGGCCTGCTGGCCGGTGCCCTGGCGACCGGCTTTTCC
>JAJRXO010000589.1 GCA_024276255.1 Chloroflexota bacterium
CATTTCCTGGCCGAGCTCGGCGACAATGTCGATATGATCAAAATCGGTGACGATCTGGGCACGCAGGAAAGCCTGCTCATCTCCCCCGACATGTACCGCCAGATACTCAAACCCATCCACGCCGATTACATCGCCTTCATCAAAGAACGCACCAAGGCCAAGGTCTTCTTCCACACTGATGGCGATGTCTTTGACCTGCTCGATGACTTTGTGGAGATCGGCGTCGATGTGTTGAATCCCATCCAAACCTCGGCCGGCCGCATGGCCAATCTGGCCGAGCTCAAGAAGCGTTACGGCAAGAACCTGGTGTTCTGCGGGGCCATCGACACCCACCATGTTTTGCCCGAAGGCTCGCCGCGGGAGGTGCGTGAAGAAGTCCGTCGCGTGATTAACCTCCTCGGCCAGGATGGCGGTTACATGGTGGCCGCCGTGCACACCATCATGCCGGGCGTTCCCGCCGAAAACGTGGTGGCCATGGCCGAGGCCGTCAAAGAATTCGGCCGCTATCCATTGTCTGGGTGAACCCCATGAAACCGCCCTCCCCTGCCCCGACATAGCCCATGCACCGCTTTCTGCTGATTTGCTTCATCCTGGTGGGTGTGATCTGGAGCGGGTTGGAAACGCAGGAGAGCGCAGCACCCCCACCGCAGAGGGCGCCGGACTCGGCTTCGCCCGCCCGCGCCCGTCAACCAGCGCAGCCCTTTCCCCGCGTAATTGCCTGGATGCCCAGCTCATGGGATGCCGATGCCGCGCTGCGATCGTTTCAGGCGCATCCCTCTCAAATCGACGAAATCAGCCCCTTCTGGTATGGCATGACCGCCAGCGGTGCCCTTGCCCCCCGCACGGGCGCCCCTAACGCGGATCTGGTAGCGGCTGCCCACGAGGCAGGAATCCTCGTACTCCCCACCATCAGCAACAGCTTCGACCCCGCCCGCGTCCATACCGTGCTGAACAACGACACCATTCGCTCCCAGCATGTCCAGGCCATCGTATTCGAAGTCATCAGCCAGAACTACGACGGCATCGACATCGATTACGAAAACTTGCTGGCATCCGACCGGGAGCTGTTCAGCCAGTTCCTGGCAGAGCTGGCCGTGGCCCTGCAACAATACAACCGTCTGCTCAGCGTCGCCGTACAGGCCAAGACCGGCGATGCTTTTGACTGGGACGGGGTGGGAGCGCACGACTATGCCGCCATCGCCGGGGTGGCGGATGAGGTGCGGATCATGACCTATGGCTGGTGCTGGCGCACGGGTTGCGTGGGCAGCTCGCCACCCGGCCCCATCGCTCCTGTGTTCTGGATACGTGATGTCATGAGCTATGCTCGCGGTCGCATCCCCCCATCTCGCCTGATTATGGGCATTCCCCTGTACGGCTACGACTGGTGGCCCGTCGACGATCCCGACAGTCCCCTCAACGGCCGCGCCCTCAACTGGCAACAGGTGCAGGATCTACGCCAGCAATATGAGCCGCAGGTGCAATGGTGGGAATCAGAGGCCCGCGGCGCCGTCCAGGAACATTGGTTCCGCTATGGCAACGGCCACCAGGTCGTCTATGCCGATCGCGACAGCGTGGGCGTGCGCTGGCAGGTAGCGCAGGAATACCAGGCCGCCGGCGTGGCCCTGTGGTATCTTGGCAGCGACGACCCGGCCATCTGGGACTTTCTGGGCCGCCGCAGCTTCAGCACCCCCACACCGCCGCCACCCAGCCCGACTCCTGAACCTTCCCCCACGGCCACAACCACGCCAACTCCCACGCTTAGTCCCAAACCCTCTCCCTCGCCCTCCCCGACCCTTTTCCCCACTTTATACCTCCCCCTCACCATGCTCAAATATCGCTGAACATACGGCAAAACGCAACGCGGGGCATGTTAACAGGGCAATCACGGGGAACAAAGATGATCCAAATGGATCATGGTTTTGCCGACAACAGCGGGTTATACTGAAAACAGCGTCGTCACTCCAACCTGGCGGCGCGCTATATCCCGTTTACTATTCACTTTCAATGTGCAAAGGAGTCTCCGCATGACCACCCCCGCTGATGTTATGGAAATGATCCGGGCCCACGACCTGAAAATGGTTGATCTGAAACTGACGGACCTTTACGGCCAGTGGCAACATATGTCGATGCCGGTTGAACACTTCACGCTGGAATCAGCCTTTGAGGAGGGCTTCGGCTTCGACGGCTCCTCGATACGCGGTTTCCAGAGCATCGAGGCCAGCGACATGATCCTGCTGGCTGATCCCGAAACCGCGGTCATAGATCCCGTGTGCGAAATGCCCACGCTCAGTATCGTCTGCGACGTATACGATCCCCTCACTCACGAGCCCTACGCCCGCGACCCGCGTTTCATAGCCAAAAAGGCCATCGCCTATCTGCAGCAAACCGGCATTGCCGACACCGCCTATTTCGGACCGGAGGCCGAA
>JAJRXO010000590.1 GCA_024276255.1 Chloroflexota bacterium
AGCCGGGGAGCAGTTTGATGGCCGGATTCTGGCACCAGTTGCCGGCGAAAAGCTAACGATGTTCTGAGTAAATCCACAGCGTGCGCGGACGCTGCTCAAACTGAAAGAAACGAGTTGTTTCTTAGTAGAATAGCAGCAGAGCCAGAACCATAGTAGTTCGTGAGGATAGAAGTATCGTTGCTCATGACTTTTTTGGAACCCGGTAAACCGGAAAACCTGTAGACCCGGGGGGGCGCTTGTGCGGCGGAGACAGGGCCTGGTTTTCCGGTTTTCTGGTTTACCGGGTTACTTATCTACTTGTCCACCCATCTATGGAGTTCAGGAATCAGACCGGCGGCTGGAAGGACCAGATGGTGGCGGCACCGAAAACGAAAGCAACGACGCCGATTACGACTGCGGCCCAGGCCAACCCCTTGCGATAATCGAACGCCCGATCAAAATCGGTAATGACCTGATATGCTCCGGCGAGAGCATGGATCAACACCGTGAGCAGGAAGAGGATATCGATGACCTTCCACACCGGGTTCTGCATGCGGACGAGGATATTATCGAAATTGATGTGGAACGGGGGATAATGCACCACAATCATATGGATGGTAAGAAAGAAGAGCAGGGCAATGGCGCTCCAGCGTTGCATTTGAAAAACTCTCATCACAGATTCTCCGGGTCGAGTGAGAAACAGAGTTTGCGATTAGATAGGGGATGGGCCGCGATCAACCCATCTCCTGCAGCATGAACAAGAACAAGGGAATCCCACCAGCGATCGTGAGGATCGCCGCCACCACAAAGGCCGCGTAAAACAGGCTCTTGCGATATTCGGTGACGTCGAAATAATGCACGATCAGCAGGCGGATACCATCAAAGGCGTGGTAAATGACAGCGGCCAGTAACAGGATCTCAAAGAGCTTGAACACAGGCCCCTGTACTGCATCAAGCCGGGCATTGAAGACATCGGGCCCGGCTGTGGCCGAACCGATCACCCACAGGTGCAGGAAAAGATAGAGCACCAGGGCCACGCCGGTGAAGCGCCGCAAAAAGAAGCTGATAAAACCGGTGGATTTGTACATGAGAATCACTCCTAAAAAGAGCCAGAATTCGCATCACATAAGGGCACAGTTGATGCGACAGGATATCTGGCCAGGATGCTACTTGACAGAAATGGGTTCAGAGAGATGCTGTTGCCGCTCCCGGCGGGCTGCTTCAAATTTCTGCCGCTTTTGCGCCAGCTTGCGCAGCGTTTCAATCGCCTGGGTAGGATTAAGCCCTTTGGGGCAGGCATCGATGCAATTAAATACGGTGTGGCAACGATACACGCCGTCGGCGCCTGCGATATCGGCCAGACGTTCACCGGGCGCCGCATCACGGGGGTCGAGTACCCGCAAAAAGGCTTTCAGCAGGGCATGAGGGCCGATGTAGCGCTTGTTGAGTCCAATCACGGTACACGAGGAATAACAGGCGCCGCACATGATGCAGGTTTCGGCGCTATGCAGGGCTTCCACCTCTTCAGGACTCATGCGGAACTCTTTTTCGGGGATATTGTCGGGGGGCACCAGCCACGGCTTCACCCGCAGATATTGTTCCCAAAAGGTCGTGCGGTCGACAACCAGATCTTTGATCACCGGCAGATAGGGCAGGGGACGAATCGTCACGCGTCCTCGCGAATCTACCTCATCTTTAAGCGGCGTTTCGCAGGCCAGGGTGTTGCGGCCATTGATGTTCATGGCACAGCTGCCGCAGATGCCATGGCGGCAGGAGCGCCGGAAGGTTACACTGCCGTCGTGGTGGGTTTTGATTTCATGTAACGCATCCAGAACCGTCATGCCCGCTTTCAGCTTCACCTGATATTCCTGCAGCCGGGGCTTTTTGTCCACCTCAGGGTTATAGCGCTGAATGCGGACGGTGACGAAGTTGTTAGAGCCATTTTGAGACATGATGAAATCTCCTCTATGGTAGCGTTGTGAAACAGATGGTTTCACCGACGCCAATTAATACTTACGTTCTTGCGGAGGGAAGCGATCCCAGAAAACGGTGACTTCTTTATAGCTCAGGCGCGGGGTGCCGTCTTCGCTCTTGTGAGCGATCGTGTGCTTCATCCACGCTTCGTCGTCACGCTTGGGATAATCCGTCCGTGCATGGGCGCCCCGGCTTTCGGTACGGTTGAGTGCACCGGCGACGATGACCTCGCTGAAGGTGAGCAGATGCTTGGTTTCCAGTGCGGCCAGCACATCGGTATTAAAGCGCTTGCTACGATCCATGACGCGAGCGGACTTGAAGCGTTCCTGCAAGGCTTTCACATCGTTCAGCGCCTTCTTCAATTGCGCTTCATTACGGTAGATGCCGCAGTTCTGAGTCATGGTTGACTTCAGTTCCTGGGCGATATCTTCCACGTTTTCCCTGCCATCACCATCCATCAACTCAGCCACAATGCGGCGATTGCGCTCCGCCGGATCGCCGGTGAGCGGCAACAGTTCGGCGCCGCCTTTGATGAAGCGAGCAATGGCATGGCCGGCCCGCCGCCCGAAGACCGATGCTTCCAGCAGGCTGTTGGTACCCAGGCGATTGGCCCCGTGCACGCTCACACAGGCCACCTCACCTCCGGCAAAGAAGCCGACAATAGGCGTACCCTCTGCATCGGCGATCACCTGGCCATCTACATCGGTGGGAATGCCGCCCATGCTGTAGTGAGCCGTGGGCTGGATGGGAATCGGCTCTTCAATGGGATCGACCCCGGCAAAGTTGATTGCCAGCTCGCGAATCTGCGGCAGGCGTTTCATGATCTTCTCGGCGCCCAGATGCCGCAGGTCAAGATAAATACCCTGACCATCTTCCATCACACCTCGCCCCTCGTTGATCTCGGTCTGCTCGGAGCGGCTCACCAGATCACGCGGGGCCAGCTCCATCTTGTCGGGAGCATATTTCTTCATAAAGTGGTCACCATCCTTGTTAATCAGATAACCGCCTTCACCGCGACAGGCCTCGCTCATGAGAATGCCGTGGCGGTACAGGCCCGTGGGATGAAATTGCACAAATTCCATGTCCATCAGGGGAGCGCCGGCGTCGTAGGCAATGGCCACGCCATCGCCGGTATTGGCAAATGCATTCGATGTGATCTTGAAGGCCCGGCCATAGCCGCCGGTGGCAAACATGACCGCCTTGGCGCGTATCGTGCGGATCTCGCCGGTCAGCACTTCCAGCGTAACCACACCACGCACGCTATTGTCCTCGATGATCAGGTCCATCACGTACCATTCAGGATAGAACTTGACCCCGTGCTTCAGGGCCTGCTCGTGAATGGTGTGCAACAGCACGTGGCCGGTGCGGTCGGCCGAATAATTGGCCCGGGGAGCACTGTGGCCGCCAAAGCGGCGCTGGGCAATACGACCATCGGGGGTGCGGCTGAATACGCAGCCCATGTGTTCGTACTGATAGAGAATGTCAATTGCATCCTTGACCATGACCTCAATTTTGTCCTGATCTCCCAGCCAGTCCGAGCCCTTGATGGTATCGAACATGTGCAATTCCCAGCTATCCACCAACTCATCTCCTTCCGGGATTTGCTCCAGTGGACCACGAGGTCCGGTGCCAGCCACAGGGCGCACATTATTGAGTGCCGCTGCAATGCCGCCCTGCGCTGCCCCACTGTGCGAGCGCAAGGGGTGTAGCTTGGAAAGCACTGCTACATCCTTGACACCCTGTTGAGCGGCAGTCATGGCGGCCCAGGTGCCGGCCAGACCAGCGCCCACGATTACGACATCATGTATGATTACATCATTGGTCATCGTGTTCCTTCCTTTGGAACGTTATAGGATAGATGTTGAAATAGCAAACTGTACAAACATTATTCTATTATAATACTATTCTGTCAGGCACTGACATAAATCAGTTTGCACGTAAACAAAGTATAAACTTTCATCACCGAGTCACCAAAATCTTATGACTAATAAACAACCCCATCCCGATCTGGATAGGATAATCATTGTGCTGGTCGAGCCCCAGAACCCCGCCAATATCGGCGGCGTGGTGCGAGCCATGATGAACATGGGGCTGAGCCAGCTACGCCTGGTGCGGCCCAAACGCTATGATCCGGCCATGATCAGCGCCGCGGCCCATCGCAGTGAGTCCTTTCAAAAAAACATCCGCTTTTTCGACGATTTGCCGTCGGCCCTGAGGGACGTCAACCTCACCATCGCGGCCAGCAATCGCCGCCGCCATCTGGGCCCGCAGATACTCACTTCCAAAGAAATGGCGCCGCTG
>JAJRXO010000591.1 GCA_024276255.1 Chloroflexota bacterium
AGACGCATATGCAAATCGTGCACGATATCGCTGACCGCCTGGCCATGGCCCTGCAGAATGCCCTTCTCCACAACCAATTGCAGGCCAATCTGACGCGACAGCAAGAACTTTCACGACGCCTGGTGCGCATCCAGGAAGACGAGCGCAAGCGTATCGCCCGCGATGTACACGACGAAATGGGGAGTCATCTCACGGCCCTCAAGCTCTCGCTGGAACGCCTGCAGCCAGTGGTGGAAGACTCATCGTATTTCGCTGACTGGCAACGCGCCTGCGAGATCACAGAAAACCTGATGAAACAGGCCCGGACGATCCAACAAACGCTACGGCCCACCATGCTGGATGAATTCGGTTTGCTTCACACCCTGGCCTGGCTCATCGAGCGCTTCAGCAAAAGCACTGGTATCCCGGTGCGCTTTTCACACAATGGCCTTGAACGGCGATTCGATCCCCAGATTGAAATCACAGCCTATCGCGTGGTCCAGGAAGCGCTCACCAATGCTGCCCGTCACGCTCTGGCCACCGAGGTCGATGTCATGGTGTGGGCAGAAGAGGATACGATGGAAATCCACATTACGGACGATGGTCTCGGCATGAATGTGGAAGAACAATTAAACAACACCTCAGCCAGCAGCGGGCTCAGCAATCTCAAAGAACGCCTGCTCCTTATCAACGGCCGTCTCGATATCTATTCACGGCCGGGAGACGGAGTGGAAGTCACGGCAACCATTCCCATTGCACAAATATCGACTGCACAGGAGACATCGCATGCGTAAAGTACGCGTATACATGGTTGACGATCATGATATCGTACTCACCGGGCTCACAAGCACGCTGGAACTGGCACCTGATATCGAGATCGTTGGCAGCAGCACAGACGGCGGCACAGCCCTTGCCGATATCCGCCGCCTGCTTCCGGATGTGGTGATCCTGGATCTGGAGCTGCCGGGCCTGCCGGGCCGTGAGATATTACGACAGATTCAGGAAGATCGCTTGCCGGTACGGGTCCTCGTATATTCTCAGTATGACGAACTGTCGTTCGTGGCTGAAACCCTGCGTCTGGGTGCGACCGGCTATGTGACCAAGTCGATCTCCTCTTTACAGATCGTGGAAGCAGTGTGGCAGGTCAAAAATGGCCGATGTTATCTGTGGCCAGCCTATTCTGAGCAGGATATCGCTGACTATCAACGTCGTACCGCGCGCAACCACCATCGTTCCGCTGAGCTCAGTCAGAGAGAACGAGAGATTCTAATCTTGATCGCCAAGGGCGAAACCAGCTCGGCTATTGCCAATTATCTGCATATTGATGTACGCACGGTAGAAAACCATCGCTATCGTTTCATGAAAAAACTGGGACTGCACAATATCGCCGAAATCACCCGTTTTGCCATCGAGCACAATCTAATCCGGGCTGAGATTGAGTAGCTTGGTATCAGTGAGCAAGTAGACAATATGCTCAGGTCGCTGCCATCTACGGCAGACCGACGGTGCGCGCTGCGCACAGACCGTCTGTGGCCCGGAAGACCAGAAAGCCGGAAAACCCGTAAACCGGTAAACCTGGGTGGGGGCGAGGTTGCAGCTCATCGCATCACGGATGTGATGGACGCGGGAACCGCCGAAGTGACGGGCGTCGGGCGTCGGGCGCATCCATGATGCGCCTGATCCTACCGCATCAAACAACAGATTTCCTTCAAAACGAGGCGGCCGACGAAGGTCGGCCGCGGGCGCAAAGCGCCTGTAGAGCCTGAGTTTACTCAGCCAGACTATGTACGGAGTAGACCCGACGGTGCGCGCTGCACATAGACCATCTGCAGCCAGGAAAACCCGTAGACCGGAAAACCGGGATGGGGCGTCGTCCACAACCGGCCTGGTCTTCTTATTTATGGATCTACCTTGATGAGAATCCTCGTGGTTGCACGATGGTGCATTCTTTCGTACTATTGGCGCATCATTGCCCTGATCCTGTTTCATTCATACAAGGAGCACCCCAATGAAAGCACAAAGGCGGCATCGCTGGGGCATGGTTGCCATCTTTTTCCTGTTCATGTTGCTGCATCAATCCGACAAATTACTGATCGGGCCGCTCACCACGCCCATCATGAACACATTCGGCATCGACGAGGCGCAGATGGGAATGGTGTTCAGCGGCGCCCTCCTCGTGGGGGCCATCATGTATCCACTCTGGGGATATCTCTATGATCGCTATGCCCGATCCAAATTGCTCGCCCTGGCAGCTTTCATCTGGGGCTCTACCACCTGGCTCAGCGCCATTGCCCCCACCTTTTCTACCTTTCTGTTCACCCGCGCCAGCACCGGCATCGATGACTCCAGCTATCCCGGCCTCTACAGCCTGATCTCCGACTATTTCGGGCCACAGATGCGGGGCAAGATCTATGGTCTCCTGCAATTAACGCAACCCCTGGGTTATATGGTCGGTTTGCTGGTAGCCACGCTGCTGGGTAGTATATTGGGGTGGCGAGCAGTGTTTTACATCACCGGCTCCCTGGGCCTGGTGATGGCCGTTTTGATCTTCTTTTTCGTCAAGGAAGCCCCGCGAGGACAGGCCGAGCCGGAACTGGAGGATCTGGAGGAGATGGGGGTTTACCGCTTCGATAAACGTATCGCCCTGGGCCTGTTTCGTAAATCCAGCTTCCGCCTGCTGATTGCCCAGGGCTTTGTGGGCGTGTTCCCCTGGCAGGTGATCACCTTCTGGTTCTTCCGTTATCTGGAAACAGAACGGAACTACAGCTCGGATCAGGTGTTGATGACCATGGCCCCGGCCGTATTGGTGCTGGCTCTGGGCTATTTCGTGGGGGGAAGTGTGGGGGACTGGATGTTCAAACGCACGCCGCGGGGTCGCATGCTGGTATCGATGGCGGCCGTGCTCATCGGCGCCGTCTTGCTGACACTCACCATGAATGTGCCCATCGCCAATCAGGGTCTGTTCATGGGACTGCTCATGCTCACAGCATTGTTCATTCCCTTTGCTGCGCCCAACGTTGTCTCCACCGTATACGATATCACCCTGCCGGAAGTACGCAGCACGGCCCTGGCCATTGAGAGCTTCATCGAAAACGGCGGCGCCGCCCTGGCTCCTCTGCTGGCCGGTCTGATCGCCACGCGATCTTCGTTGCACGTGGCCATTCTTTCCATCTCGGTGGCAGCCTGGCTGCTGGGTTCGCTGTTGTTGGGCTTCACTGCCTATCTCGTGCCAATCGATATCCGCACCCTGCGTCAACAATTAAGTGAGCGAGCCGAATTCGAACGCGCCCGCCAGCACACGTCTGCCTGATCCCCCCATGCCTGGCACCGACCTGTTCGACATCCCGCTCGACCGCAGTCATAAGCGCCCGCTGTATCAGCAGATCAAACAACATATCATCCGGCTCATCGAAAGCGGGGCCCTTCCGCCGCTGACGCGACTGCCGGCCACGCGGGCCCTGGCCCGGCGTTTAGGGGTGAACCGTATCACCGTCGTGACA
>JAJRXO010000592.1 GCA_024276255.1 Chloroflexota bacterium
AAGCGTCATCAGGATGAATAGAATTCCCGCCGCCAGCACCCGCAATGTCATCTGCGTGCGCGGCTCCTGAAAATCAACCCATACCCCCCAGCTCAATTTGGCGGGGATGGTGCTGAGTAAAAAGCCTGCTGTCCATAACGCAAGGGCCATCCAGCCGATGGCGCGTAGCCACGGCAGCAGTTGATCCTGCCCCAGCAATACGAGCACTGCCACAATGGCTGCGCCGGCAAAAAACAGCAGACTGACCTGGGTGAGGCTGGCATGGGCGAAAACCCAGCGCACAATGGTGCCCAGCGTGCGTTCGCTGGGAGCCACGGCAGAAGCAATGACCCAGGCCAGTATAGCGAGACTTCCGGCCCAGGTTAGCGTACGATTGGAGAGTTGGGGCATGGTTTGACTCCGAAGTCGGCAGAGAGCTTGGTGTGCTAACGGTGATTTTTCGGCCTGTGAAGCGGGAATCGGAATGAATCATCAGGTTGAAAAGGGCGCGGGTTCAGGTTGCTGTGCGATCTTGTTTCTGGATTTCCTGGCGCCTGTGTGAAAGGTCTTTCCGGTTCCTGCTGATCCGTGTGAAGCTATTGTAGCGAGAATGTGAGAGGAAGTAAAAAACACACCCTCCATTGCATAAGTCGGGCATGATCAACAGCGAATACGGCGCCGATCGGGAACAGGTCTCACGAGCGGCCGCACGCCCATCATGATGAAAATAATCTGTGCACAGACCATCTGTAGCACGGAAAACCTGTAAACCAGAAAACCGGGATGGGTCGGCTTCGCCCCCAACCGGCCTGGTCTACATTGATGTCAATCTGTTACCTATTTACGGGACAGACGCCATGAGCGCCTGCACGCCAATAACGGTAGAAATAGATAACGCAGATGCAGGCGGAGGCTTTTTCTGTGGTCGGCCCGGCAATCAACGAATGAATTCATTGGCTACCACAAGAAACGTGTTGAAACACGTTAGCAGGATTGCGATGGCAACCAGCTTCAGCTGGTTTCTTATAGTAGCCGATGATTTCAACCATCGGCTGGGGCTCTTCCATGCGCCTGACAGCGCATCGATCTACCATCGGGCGTGTTACAATAAAAGGAATCCCTGCCCAAAGAGGTCCTCTATGAAGTATCCCCGTGTTGTCGTCACCGGAGTTGGCGCCATCACTTCTGTCGGCCACGATGTGGAAACCATCTGGCAAAATGTCGTTGCCGGACGTCCCAATGTGACGCCCATCACCCGTTTTGATGTCAGTGGCATGCGAACCCGTTTTGCCGCTCAGATTCAGGATTTTGATATCACCCAATATGTAGATAAACGCACGTATAAACGCCTGGGCGACTATGTTGCCTATGCTCTGGCCGTGGCCGAACAGGCGCGGCAGGATGCTGACCTGGCACCCGACGCCGTGAATCCGCGGCGGGCCGGGGTAATTGTGGCCTCGGCTATTGGCGGCATTCAGGCCACGCTGGCTCATTATGATACCTTGTTGGCTGAGGGGGCGCGTCGGGTATCGCCTTTTGCGGTGCCCAGCATGCTCATCGACACCGCGCCCGGGCAAATTGCCATTGAATATGGCTGGCGGGGCGTCAATATGGGCTTAGTGGGCGCCTGCGCTTCGGGCAACTACGGCGTGGGCGAGGCCTATGAGATCATTCGTCGCGGCGATGCCGATGTGATGTTGGCCGGCGGAGTCGAGATGGAATTACACCGTTTTACCATGGCTGCGTTTGAGCGGGCGCGGGCCATGTCGGCGCGCAACGATGCGCCTAACGAGGCTTCGCGGCCTTTTGATGCCGATCGCGACGGTTTTGTGATCGCCGAAGGCGCGGCCATGCTGGTGCTGGAACGGCTGGAACATGCCGTGCAGCGCGGGGCGCGCATCTACGGTGAAATACTGGGCTACAGCGCTACGGCCGACGCCTATCATCTCACTGCGCCCCATAGCGAGGGCCTGGGTGCGGTGGAGTGCATGCAACAGGCCCTGCAAAAAGCAGGCCTGCAGCCCGCACAGGTCGACTACATCAACGCGCATGGTACCAGCACATCTCTGAACGATGCCGGCGAGACCTACGCCATCAAGCAAGTGTTTGGCGAGCATGCCTACCGCATTCCCGTCAGCTCCACCAAGAGTGTGACGGGGCATCTTCTGGGCGCGGCCGGCGCCCTGGAATCGATCTTCTGCCTGTTGACCCTGCGCGACCACATCATCCCGCCCACCATCAACTATACAACTCCCGATCCAGCCTGCGATCTCGATTATGTGCCCAACCAGGCACGTCAGCAGGACCTCAACATCGTGATGACGAATGCTTTTGGTTTTGGTGGACACAACAGCACCCTGATTATTGGAGGTTATAGCGCATGAGTGGCAACAATGGCGCTTTTCGACCGTTACAACGGTACGCACACATCACCGGTTGGGGCAAAGCACTCCCCGATCGCGTGATCACCAATGATGATCTGGCCCAGATTGTGGATACCAGCGATGAGTGGATCCGCAGCCGCACCGGCATTGAACAGCGGTATATTGCCGTGGATCCGTCGGAGACGACCGCTACCCTGGGCACAAAGGCGGCTCGGGCAGCCCTGGAACTCGCTGATTTCCCCGCCTCCAAGGTGGATCTCATCATTTGTGCTACCTCCTCGCCCGAACACACTTTTCCTGCCACGGCATGTCTGATTCAGGACGCGCTGGGGGCTACCCGTGCCGGGGCCATGGACTTGAGCGCCGCTTGCTCGGGCTTTGTGTATGGGCTTAGCCTGGCCAATGGCATGATCATGTCGGGTCAGGCCGATCATATTCTCGTGATCGGCGCCGAGACGCTTTCCCGCATCACCGACTGGTCTGATCGCAATACCTGTGTGCTGTTTGGAGATGGTGCCGGCGCTGTATTGCTGCAAGCCAGTGCCATCCCCGGCGGGGTGATGGCCTCAGTGCTGGGCAGCGATGGCTCTGGCGCGGATCTGCTCACATTGCCAGCCGGGGGCAGCCGTCAGCCGACAACCCTGCAGACGGTCGCTTCGGGACAACACTTCATCAAGATGGATGGCCGGGCCGTTTTTCGTTTTGCCACCCGCGTGATGGCGGATGCTGCCCGAGA
>JAJRXO010000593.1 GCA_024276255.1 Chloroflexota bacterium
CCCATTCCACCCGACGCCGGACCACCACCCCAACTATGAAAACCATGCCCTCCCTTCCCCCCAATCCGGCCGTATTGGCCGATCGTTTCCGCACCCTGCACTATGATGCCGACGCGCGGGCAGTGGTGCTACTCAACCGCGCCCGTTATCCGCATGAGACCGAGTACGTGCACTGCCGCACCGTGGAAGAGGTGGCCCGCGCCATCGAAACCATGATCGTGCAGGGCGGGCCGCCGCTGGCCTATGCCGCCGGCCTGGGGCTGGCCCTGGC
Organism: Chloroflexota bacterium; assembly: GCA_024276255.1. Lineage (GTDB taxonomy): Bacteria > Chloroflexota > Anaerolineae > J102 > J102 > JAADGC01. The sequence goes on from JAJRXO010000593.1 coordinate 272, forward strand.
CACGCCCACGGCCGAGAGCTACCGACAGGCGGCCGAACGTCTGCTGCGCACCCGGCCCACGGCTGATGATCTGCATCACATCATCCCGGCGGCGCTGGAGCGGGCACTGGCCGCTTTGCAGGCTGGCAATGATCCGCAGCAGGCCATACTGGCCTATGTGAACGACGAGATCGAGCGCGGTAACCGGGTAAGCAGGCTGTGCGGGCAGCACGCCGCTGATTTGTTGCAGGACGGCGACCGCGTGCTTACGCACTGCATTGCCGGCGCGGCCCTGTGCTGGATGCTGTGGATCGCAAAACATCAGGGTAAGACCATTCATCTCATCCCCACCGAAACCCGCCCCTATTTGCAGGGCGCCCGCCTGACCGCCCAGTGCGCCAAAGAGCTGGACATTGACGTCACCCTGATCACCGACGGCATGCCCGCCCATCTGATGAGTCAGGGCATGATCGATAAATTTATTTGCGCTGCCGATCGCATCACCCTCGATGGCCATATCACCAACAAGGTAGGCACGTTTCAGATCGCCCTCGCCGCGCACTACCATCATATCCCCTTTTATGTGCTGGGCTACGACGGCCCCGATCCGCACACCGAGAGCGCCGATGGCATCGAGATCGAATGGCGTGATGGCAACGAGGTGTTGTACTGCGGCGGTCAGCGCACCGCTGTGCCCGGCATTAAGGCCCTGTACCCGGCCTTCGACATCACCCCGCCCCATCTCATTTCGGGCATTGTCACTGATCGCGGGATATTCGCCGCCCATACGATCCGGCAGTATCTGAGCTCCACATAGGCCGCAGAGGCCTGGCGCTAAGCCAGATTCAGGAATGGCGCCAGGTAATTGGCCAGATCGCGGTGGATCTCCGCAAATTCGTGTGATTCGGGCATGCGGTGATGCAGACGGTGATAGTTGGTGACCACCCACAAATAGAGGTCGGTGGCGGTGCGTTTGGGGAATTCTTCCAGGATGTTGTTGCGTAGAATGATCTCAAGGATGGGCAGATACAGTTGCTCGTACCAGGCCTGCATGGCTTCGGGCCAGGCGCGGGGCGGGCTGCCCGGTCGGCGATTGAGGTAGCGGAAGAGGGCGATATGGCGGATAAGGCGGGCGTAGTGCTGGGGCTTGCTCAGGCGCAGGTCCACGTGCGGCAGGATATCATCAGCATGGGTGATGCGCACGAAGTCGGCATACGCCTCCACCAGGGGGATGTCGTTAGGTTTCAGGTTGGGTGCCAGGGGCACGCGCGAGGTCAGTTCGATGACATGGGCCTGGATCGTCTTATCGCCGCGATTGCGACACACCGAAATGCGGTGATGGCCATCCCGCACAAAATAGATATCACCCAGCTTGTAGAGTTGCACCGGCGGCATGGGCCGACCCTGGTCACGAGCAGTAGCCACGCGCTCCCAGCGATCGCGCAGGCCGCTGTGTTTGGGTAGAAACGCGCGGTCAAAATCGCGATAGCGATCCACGCTGCCCTGGATGGCATCCAGCGGCACTTCCTGAATGCCCAGATCAATTGGCTCTCCCACGGCCGCCACCCTGCTCAATTCGCTAAACGAGAGAAGTTGGTTCTGATAGCCCTTCAGCAGGGCCACCGCATCATTTACAAAAGAACGCATCCGGGCGCGATTGAATTCGTGGCTGGCCAGCGAATCGGCCCCCATATGGGCCGAACGCATGGTTTGCTGCCGTTTCAATTCATCGGCATTGTGATCGTGCGGCATGCGGTTGTCCTTGGAGCGATACGGAAAAGGCGGCTGTCGGCGTGTCCGGGAAACGACGTCGTTTCTCAACGGGTGCGGGACATCAAAAACGGGGGGGCGTTGGCCCAAAATCCAGTTGCAGGATCTTGTACGGATAGACGTTGATGATTCTGGTCTGGTGATAGCGGGTTTGGGTGGTGGTTAAGTTGTTGTAAACGTGCTGGTGGCCATGGAGCAGGTAACGGGGTTTGAACCAGCGCATGAGGGCCAGAAAGGCGCGAAAGCCGATGTGCGGCCGATCGGTGCCGTCGTGAATGCCAAACGGCGGGGAGTGGGTGACCAGGATATCCAGATAGCGCCCGTATAACAGGCGATTGATAAACAGGGTCGGGGCCATGGCCAAGACATGGCTCCACATTTCCATCTGTGTGTATTGATAATGCTCATTGGCATTGTAACGATGGGAGCCTTCGAGACCGGCGATCAATAGGCCCCGATGACGACACAAACGGCGATGGAGATTGACACCCCCCTGTGGTTCCCTGACCACGCTTCTGTTCGAGCGATATTCAGGGCGATCGTGGTTGCCGTGCACGTAGTAAAATGGCCGGTTAAGTGTGGAGACGATGTAGTCCAGATAATAATAGGGCAGATCGCCGCAGCCCACAATCAGCTCCGCATCACCGGCCACGCTGCGAATGCCGGGACCATAAATACGCGGCTCCACCCGGTCACTTACGGCGAGAACCTGCAGGTTGCGGGGAGGGTGCTGTTGGTGACGCATCTTGGGGCTAATTGAGATGCAGCCAGCGATCGATGCCATAACCGCGACGGCGGTCATAGGCAATGGTCTGGTTGATCCACGACATGAGATTGAGCTCACTGCTCAGGAATTGCGATTCCTGTTGCAACAGATCGGGCAAGGTGGCCTGATTGAGCAGGCTTTGCTTCTGCTGATTATTGATCTGCAAGACCATCGCCGTGAGATAGGCCAGGTCTTCGGCCTCCTCGGGGATGGCATAGACATTGAACTGGATGCCTGAGGCTTCGGTCAGCATCTGCAGGTAGTGGTCCAGCTTGATCTCCACTTCTTTTTGCAGCTGCGCTGTGCGCGATGCATCGCTGTATTGCAGGGGGAAGGGGCTGATCTCGGCGATAAGGTAGGGCTTGGAGTTGTAATAATCATGCACGCGAAAACGTTCTACTGCCGCCACCTCCATGCCGATGGATCCATCATCAAGCGGTTCCACGCGCTGTATCTGCACCATCACGCCGATGCGATGGGTTGGTAGTTCGGAGGAGTCGCCCCGCGAGGTGTCGGTGAATATGATGCCGAAGGGCAGGGGTTCGTTCAGGCAGTCGTGCAGCAGGCGGTGGTAGCGAGGCTCGAAGACGCGCAGGGATTTGTATTGGCCGGGAAAGAGGACCAGTGGCTGGGGAAAGAGGGGGATGCGGGAGGGAAAATCAGTCATTGGATGGCTGGTCGGGAGTGGTTTTCATGATCTCGCGCAGGAGTACCGTGGCATACGCGCCCTTGGGCAGGCTGAAATGCAACTGGCAACCCTGGGGATGTGCTTCGATTCGCAGATCGGTGAGGAACAGGCGGCCAGGCCGACGGTTGCCGGTCACACGGTGTTGTCGCCACTGTGGAGCCTGCACAGGACTCTCGGCCAGGATGGCTGCTTCAAAAGCCGCGGCTTCGGCCTCGGCGGCGCGCATCTTGTAGCCGAACAGGGGGCCGGTGAAGGTGATCTCCCGACGGTCAAACCGGGCCTGATCCGTTTCCAGATCGCTGACAACGAACATGCCGCCCGTGTCGGTTTTCTTGGCCAGATCACCAAGCAGCAGGCGATCGAACAGGCCCTGTTTGATGCGTCGGCTCAAATAAAGGTTGAAGAGATGAGACTGGTAGGCTGAGATGAGCAGTTTGTAAAGCCAGCGCTGCCGCGGTCGCTTGCGTTCACCTGTGAGGATGGCTAGCCCCTGTTCGGCATTGTCGCCATACTGGCCAAAGCGTTGGCCGCCAAAATAGTTGGGTAGCCCACGCTGTTCGATGGCCTGCAGAATGGCCTGGGCCCGGGGCAGGGCTTCGGTGCTGTGGGGATCGAGGATAGTGATGTGAAAGCGATTCCCCAGTAAATGACCGGCTTTCAGTTTTCTGTTGTGGGGGCGCAGGGCGACGAGCTCAAGGTCCAGGTCCTGGCAGGCCTGCACGACCGCTTCTTCGGTCACAAGGGGCAACGAGAAGGTCTGGGTAACACGGGCATGCTTGTCCTTGAGCCCGGCGTAGCCAATGGCCGGGGGCTGCAATGCTAGGGCCGCGGCCAGCGCCTTGACCACCTCCTGGGTGGTCATGCCCGCGCGGGTGATGGTGGCAAAAAGGTGATCACCACTTCCTGATGCTGGATAAAGGGGAATCTCTTCGACGATAAAATGCTCGGGTTCGGTCTTGATGGTGCCGCCGATGCCGGGCAGGTGGGGCGTGATATAGGGAAGTTGCGACAGAATCATAATGCAAGTATCATAGCTGTTGTGTTCGCTGTCAAGTTGGATGGGCTGTGAGGAGCAGGAGGGGCAAAGCGTTCTGATTTTCAGAGATATTTGCTCAAAATGGCCCGGAAGTGGTATAATCATCTACTGACTTAATAATTTACCCCTATACCGGGGCTTTGTCCATCTTTGCTAGAACATGCGCCGAGGTATTCCAGCGGTGTTCTGGCAACCCAAAAAGGAGAGTTCCTAAGTGTCTCTGAGTACCGCCCAAAAACAGGCGATTATTGAGGAATACCACCTACACCCGCAAGATACCGGCTCGCCCGAAGTGCAGGTGGCACTGTTGACTATTCGTATCAATCAGCTCATCGAGCATTTGAAAACACATAAACACGATGAGCACTCGCGTCGTGGCTTGCTCAAGTTGGTCGGGCAACGCCGCCGCCACTTGGCCTACCTGAAGCGGAAGGATGTCCAACGCTATCAGGAACTTATCCAGCGGCTTGGCTTGCGCAAGTAGCTGAGCATAAGTAAAACGAAGCGAGTAGGTTCGACCGTCGTCGCCTACTCGTTTCTTCATACAATCCATATTCATTTTTTTCTCCTCTCAAAGACACCGAGCGGGCAAGGGACAGGAATTGGAAAGAGCGCCGCATGCAGCGGACTGGACATGCGGCGCTGTTCCCAGTCCCTGACCTTGCCGATACGGA
>JAJRXO010000594.1 GCA_024276255.1 Chloroflexota bacterium
CAAAATCGAGGCGCCCGCGCATGGTATCGGTGATGGCATCGGCCTGATCAAAGATCTCCTTTTGCATGAAATGCCGGTATTGGCCCTTGGCCGCGGATACCGGATCCCAGGGGATACTGAGGATGTCTTTAGCGGGCAGGGTCCGACCGCTGAGATCGGTGAATGTAACCGTTTCACGGGTGACAATGGCCATCTCCCGGCTTTCCAGGAAGCTCATACGTCGGGTATGGGGCAGGATGGCGGGGATATCCGAGGCAATGAAGTTCTCGCCCTCGCCATAGCCGATGACCGCGCCGCCGGCATTGCCCAGCCGGGCCACGATCAGCTTGTCCGGCTCGTGGCTGCTGAGCACGACCACGGCCGAAGGGCCACGGAGCTGCTGCAAGGCGTTACGTACAGCCTCGATCAGGGAATCAGCACCGTTATACTCATGATGAATGAGCTGTACGATCACCTCGGTGTCGGTATCCGAGTGGAATTCATAGCCCAACCCCTGCAACTGCATACGCAATTCCAAGAAATTCTCCACAATACCATTGTGCACGACCGCTATCTTGCCATCGCAATCACGGTGAGGGTGGGCGTTGTAGGCGGTGGGGGGGCCGTGGGTGGCCCAGCGCGTATGCCCCACGCCGATCTGCCCGCTGACCGGGGCTTTTTCCAACCGTGTGCGCAGATTATGCAGTTTACCGGCGTCACGCCGGATCTCCACACGGCCGTTTTCGGCCACGACCGCCAGACCGGCAGAGTCATAGCCGCGGTATTCCAGACGTTGCAGGCCATCTAAAATGATGGGAGCCGCCCCTTTGGGGCCAACATAGCCAACAATGCCACACATAGCTTTTCTCCTTTTTTACAGGGAATTCGATGAGACCCGGTTGGCTGGTATGTCAAAGCGCGATCATCCGCTGCTGCATGACCATACCACCAACCTGTTGTCTTGGGGGACAGGAATCGCGCTGACGCCTGCACAATGCGCGGGCGCACGCTACCTGGTTGCCACCACATAGCCTTTGTTACGTCGGTCACCCCACGCTTTTGGGGCTATGCTTACACTGATTATTCACTTGCGAGAGAAAGACGTCCGGATGTGGCTGTCCGGGGAGGCATCCGCCGACCATTCGATTTTCCCGCTGGTCCACCAGGGTTAGCTCACACTCCGTGTGAGAACCTCCACCTCGTCTGCTATGCTGCCGGAGCAGAAGATAGGCATAGCACAGGCGCTTCGTCTTCTCGTGACTGGGATGTTTTTCTTATAGGCAGGCTCCTGGGAGGGGATGGTGAGCAGTCTGATAAAACGTAACGTTCGCCGATGAGGACGATAATGGCGTACTCCGTATTGCGTATCTCGCGTTGCGTGTTGCGTGTTGCGATCTGGCTCAGCGAGAGCTTCGCTCTTGAGGGAAAGCCTCCTTTGCGCACCATGGCGCGGGACGGTTTACGCATGATGAGAGGTTGGGATACCTGGAGACCGGAAAACCGGGAGGGAGTGACGCCACCCACAACCGGCCTGGTTTACAGGTCTTCCGGTTTTCCGGTCTCCCGATCTATTGACGAAGCATCGGGATTCGTTTGTATTATACGCGAGCAGGCACGCGGGGGCAAATGGATAATAATGGGTCAGACATACTCCGCCCAGGGATGCGGTTGGGTGGGCGGTGTGTAGACTCCCTGCATGGCCGGGGGCAGCAGGGCGGCCAGCTCCTGCATGGCATACGTGGTAACTTCCGATTCGGCGACGCGGCGATCAGCGCCAGGCGGGATGTGCATTTTGAACGGCCGCCCGAAACGCAGGTGCACGGTGGGACGCCGGCCCTTGAGATAGGCGCCGGGGAAATCCGGAGTGCCCCAGATGGCCACCGGCATCAGCATGGCCTGCGTGCGCCGCACTAGCATGCCCATACCCCGTTGCGCCAGCTGCAAACTGTGGGTGCGCTTGCTGCGTGTGCCTTCCGGGGCGATCATGAACACATAACCGGCGTCCAGCGTGGCCAGCCCGCCCCGCAAGGCAGCCATATCGACCTCCCCGCGCTCCACAAAAATAGTGCCGAACCACTGCACCAGCTTGCCGATGACAGGCGTCTGCGCCAACTCCACCTTGGCCATGGGCACAGCATAACGCACCTTGCGCAAGATGCCGATGATCACAAAGGGATCGGTAAAGTGAATATGGTTGAAATAGAGGATGACCGACCCCTGCGCGGGTAAACGGGCCAGGCCCTGCACGTCCACGCGCACCAGCAACCTGATCACCAGGGCCAGGATAAAATGCCAGAAGCGGCGACCCCAGCGTCGCGGCGCATCGGGTGTGGTGAGATACGTGTAATCGCGGGATGGCATGAGTACGGAATTGAGGGGCCTGGAAGGAGGAGGGGTCGTTGATCGGCGCTCGGACAGCTCAGATCTGCAGCCGCTGGTGCACCAGCTCCATCACGGCATCCACCACTTCTTCCCGGCTCAGATCATCGGTCTGAATGACGACGGCATCGGAGGCAATACGCAGGGGAGCGGTGGCCCGCTGGCTATCGATGCGATCGCGCTGGCGCACGCCCTGCAGTATGGACTCGTAGTCGGCAGGTTGTCCGCGCTTGATTTTCTCCAGGTAGCGCCGGCGGGCGCGCTCCTCTGCTGTGGCATCCAGATACACCTTGAGGGGCGCTTCGGGATAGACAATGGTGCCGATGTCCCTGCCCACCATCACCCCCTGGCCCTGGCTGGCAATGCGCCGCTGCTGCTCCGTGAGCGCCGTGCGCACGCCCACATAGGTGCTGACAATGGATACATGGGCATCAACCTCGACCGAGCGCAGGTGCGGGGTCACGTCCTCGTTGTCAACCAGCACCGTATAGCCCCGATCCGTGTCCCCTTGGGAACTGATAACCTGGATGAGCAGATCAGCCGCCAGTTGCGAGACGCGCTGCTCATCGTCGATGGGAATTTGCCGCCGCAGGGCAGCCAGGGTCACGGCCCGGTACATGGCGCCGGTATCGAAAAACAAAAAGCCCAATCGCTTCGCCAGCTCATGGCCGACGGTGCTCTTGCCGGAAGCAGCCGGGCCATCAATGGCGATCACGAGGGGAATGGTGGAGCGTTGGGGCGAGCTGGGATGGCAGGGCATAGACATTGTCATCATGAGGCCGGTTTGGGGATGGAAGCAAGGGTTCAGTGTACCAACCATTGTAAGCCGAAGCAGGGAGGATTGTGAAATCTGCGTTCTCCGCCTCGGCTTGCTAAAAAGTGACCAGGCATTAGCCGGGTCTGCGCTCAGAAATCAGGCAGAGCGCTACAGCATCAGCAGGAGCATGCGCACCTCTGTGTGGGCGCGGATGCTGTGCGGGAGATGGGCGGCCATGTGGGCCCAGCTACCCGGCCCGGCAGTGAACGCCTCATCGCCCAGCTCCACCGAGGCTTCGCCGGACAGAAAATGCATGATGGCCGGCCGCGAGGCGGTGTGCTCGGATAATTCCTGGCCGACGGCGAAACCAAACAGGATCACCTTGCTGTCTTCATCTTCGTAAATGGTGCGGCTGACGATGCTGTCGGCGGGGATTTCGGGAACCTGTCCCTCCAGATCGGATATGAAAAGAGATGGCTTTGTCATGATTGTTGTTCCTGTTGAATGTGGATGGATGGATATGGTAAGTTGGGACGTCAATTTATGAGGTGAATTTCTCGGGATACAGGCGTCGCACGCCCGCTTCCGAGGCTTCGCAAATACCGCGTTCGGTGATCAGGCCGCTGACCAGACGGGCTGGCGTGACATCGAAAGCGTAGTTAACAGCCGGACTGTGAGGGGGTGTGAGCAGCACTGTACGCAGCTGTTCGCCATCCCAGCCGCGAATGGTGCGCACCTCGGTGGCATCGCGCTGCTCGATGGGGATTTCGTGTACGCCGTCGCGTTTCTGCCAGTCGATAGTCGAGCTGGGCAGGGCCACGTAAAAGGGAATGTCGTTATCCCGGGCGGCCAGGGCTTTGAGATAGGTACCGATCTTGTTGGCCACATCGCCGGTGTAGGTCGTGCGATCCGAGCCGGTGATCACCAGATCGACCATGCCATGTTGCATGAGATGCCCCCCCACGTTGTCGGCGATTACATGATGCGACACGCCATGCTGGCCCAGTTCCCATGCCGTCAGGCGGGCGCCCTGATTGCGCGGCCGGGTCTCATCCACCCATACATGCATGGGGATGCCACGATCATGGGCGGCGTAAATGGGCGCCGTAGCCGTCCCGTAATCGACAAAAGCCAACCAGCCGGCATTGCAGTGGGTGAGGATATTGACGGGCTCCCCGTTTTTGCGGCCGGCAATGGCCTCGATCAGGCTTACGCCATGCTCGCCGATGCGGCGGCAAAACTCGGCGTCTTCATCGGCAATGGCCTCGGCTTCCTGGCGCAGGCGGGCAATGGCCAGCTCCACATCATCGCCTGCCGATTGCAGGACCTGCAACTGCCGGCTCACGGCCCATTCCAGATTCACGGCGGTGGGCCGCGTGGCGCGCAGGTGGGCGCTTGCCGCCTGCATGGAAGCCGCGAAATCATCTCGTGGCGCGGCCAGCGCTGCCAGATACATGCCAAATCCGGCGGCCGCGCCGATCAGGCCGGCCCCGCGCACATGCATGTCGCGGATGGCCACGGCCATCTCCTGCACGGTGCGGATATCTTCAATCACGAACAGATGCGGCAAATGCCGCTGATCGATGATCTGGACGGTGGTGGGATCGTCGGCCTTGAGCCAGATGGTGCGATAGTGTTGACCTTGAACTTTCACTGTGTGCTTCCTCTTGGGCGACGGCGGCGTGCCGTCATGTTTCTACTGCCAGAAGGTTTACCACAGGGTGGGGGTTCAGGTCAATGCTGGGGGATGGCTATGGCCCGGGATCCCGGGAGTCGTCTCCCCTTCAGCGCTATCGCCATAGCAACGGGATATCCGTCAGGGCAATGATCTGCCCGGGCGCAACGGCCTGCCAATTGAAATCACCGCTCTCGTCGGGCACTACCGTCGTCATCTGGCTGATGCCAGCAGGCACGGTCAGATTGCCGCTTCCCCAGGCCACGTATTTCGTCGCCCCATCGACCGTCACGATCTGATACACATTGGCCGCGGA
>JAJRXO010000595.1 GCA_024276255.1 Chloroflexota bacterium
TCCATCTTCATCAGCAGCTCCTGGCGGAATTCACGCATAGGCATCAGTTCCGAGCCAATGACCTTGTTCTTGCCATCGGCCTCGGCGCGGGCCCGCTCCTTGTAGCCGCGCACGCTGCTTACAGCAGCCCGCAGGAAATTGGCAAAGCTGACTCCGGGAATCGCTACCGGATATTGAAAGGCCAGGAAAATGCCCAGCTTGGCCCGCTCATCCGCACCCAGATGCAGGATGCTCTCCCCATTCCACAGAATGTCACCGCTGGTGACTACATAATGGGGATGGCCGGCAATGGCATACGACATCGTGCTCTTGCCCGAGCCGTTGGGGCCCATCAGGGCATGGACTTCACCCTGTTTGATGGTGAGATTGACGCCTTTGAGGATCTCAGTGCCTTCGACGGCGACATGAAGATCCCTGACTTCGAGTGTAGCGGTCATAATGAGTGGTTTGCTCCTGTGGGAGGTGGTATAGGTTCTAAAAACGGGTGTTGACAAGGGTCGTAAGCTTCTGTTCTTTTTCGGAAGGCCGCACTGTGAACGAGCAGCCACTGTACCCATCCATCATACAATTGGTCAGCTCCACATCGGCATTCAGCACCTCGGCGATCATGTTCTTTTCCATGTCGCAGATCTCGCGATGGGCGGCAGCCAGTTCATGATAGGGGCAGCTGAATTCGTGCAGGATGATCAGTTCGGCTTCATGCGACACATCCGACATGATGCCCCGGCCATCCAGTACGGCGGCCAGCGAGCGCACCTTGTCGTGCAGCAATTCGCCTGTAACTTCTTTCTGGTATTGCTCGGCCAGGCGCTTACCCACGCGGTCAAGCAGACGTCGCACCACATCCTGACCCTGATCTGCCATTAGCTCGGCGTATAGATTCAGTACCAGGTCTTCGGAATAGCGGGCAAACAGGCGCCGCGCCTCTTCCGACAGCTCATATACGCGGCCGGGTCGACCCGGCCCCTGCGCCACCCGATTGGAGGCGCGAATGAGACCATCAGCCCGCAGCGAACGCAATTGCTGGCGCACGGCCGTATCGCTCATGCCCAGTTCGCGACGCAGGTCTTTGATGCCCATGGCGCCGTAGCGCTGCAGGAGCTTCAGGATCTGGCCCCGGGAAGAATCATCGAGTCGGTGATAAAGTGAAGTCATACGCTGGTTGAGGTGTGAAAAAATCGGAAGACAACAGCCGGGACTTTAACACAGTCGCAAGTGATTGTCAAATTTTCACTATTAAAATAGGGAAAATAGTGATCGACGTTTTTGGGACGCTGTTTTAGCGCTCATCCCAGCTCATCAACGCCCGGTATTTGCTCACCGCAACCGTGGCTCAACCCGTATCTTCCCGCTATTATTTTTCGTCCTCATACTTGGATAGTCGCCCTGCGCATTGCAGTCTTTTTGGTATTCCGTCGCATGTGGACGCCCGCATCGCGAAGTTGCGATGCACTGCGGGCGATCCTATTTGACATAGCATTGACGACTTGTCATAAAGGTGATACAATTAGCTGTCACAAACTGAATCCCTTGGCCGCACCGCGGCCTCGCCGCCTTGTTTTCCCCGTTTCGCAAACAGGAGGGCAATTGTGAAAATCTCCAAACATCGTCTATTGGGCGCGTTTTCCGTCGCTATGGCCGTCATGCTACTGGTGGCGGTGCTATCAACCCTGGCCGGTGGCTACAGCACCGGCGAGTTACTGGTGAATGGTGACTTCGAAGGTGGCTTTGTTGCCATCAATGGCTGTGGCATGGTCGGGGATGGCTGGGGTTGTTTTGATACAGGGGGCAAGGGGGGATATGGATTCTATGATGAAGGCTGGGGGCCGGCTATTGCCGGCGGCGCCCATTCGCAGCTGATCGAGATCAACACCAAAAAGGATTTCGGTGATCAGAATCGCACCGCCGGTATTTATCAGACCGTGCAGGTTGTGCAGGGGCAAACCTACGAGCTGTCGCTCAGCGCCATGATGCGGGCCAACGATCTCGATCTTGGCGGTGATCCCTGGCGCTATGTAATGCTGGTAGGGGTCACGCATAACGGCAGCACCAACTGGGCTGATGCCCAGGTGCAGGAAATCGATGTGTGGCCGATTCAGGACCGACTGAACCCCACCGGCTTCAAGGATATCACATTGCAGATCAAGGCTGAAGGCGACCAGATGACCATTTTCATTGCCGGGCGCATGAAATGGGGCGACTGGAACCGCGAGGCCGACTTCAACATCGACAACGTCTCCCTCAAGGGCGCATTGCCGGATGCCAGTGCACCGGCAGCCACGGCCACACCCACCCCCTCAGACACGGCAATGACCACGGTCACCACCACCCGTCTGGTGTGCGATGGCGACAACCTGCTGACAAACGGCAATTTCGAGAAGGGCTTCAAGCCGCTGAAGGGCACAGGCCGCTACTGGAAGCCATTCAATAACGGTGGCGCCGCGGCTTACGGCTACTACGATGACAAATGGGCCCCGGTTGTAGCCAATGGCAAGCATTCCCAGTTGCTCGAGATCAATACCTACGGCCTGGCTGCCAGCGATCCCGACCGCCTGATCGGCATATACCAAACGGTCAAGGGGCTGAAAAAGGGCGCTACCTATCAGCTCAGCCTGAAGGCCATGATCCGCGAGGCAGTGGCTCATAGCGACGAGGATGCCTATCGCTATGAGCTGTACTGGGGCTACAACAATGGCACCGATGCCATTGCCGATACCACAGAACTCGAAGGCTGGTACAACATCCCTGTTTCCGATATCTACCTGCGCACCGATCCCGGCGCCTTCACCAGCTACAACATGACCTTCGATGCCAGCAGCAAAAAGCTTGTGTTGTATCTCTTCGGCCTCAAGAAATGGGCCACACCCGAACGCGAGGTTAACTTCAACCTCGACTGGATCCAGTTACGCAAATGCCGCACCGTCACCGAAGAAGTGGAGGTACCCGTGCAGGAAGCGCCCGCAGCCAGCCAGCCAGACACCTGCACCTATGTGGTCATGCAGGGCGATACTCTGACCAGCATCGCCAATACCTACAACACCACCGTAGCCACCCTGGTCGATATGAATGACATCGAGAATCCCAGCCTGATTTATACCTGGCAACCACTGAAGGTGCCCTGTGATCCGCCGCCTGCCGATCCACCGGCCGACGCCGCGCAGGCCAGCAACCAGGATGGCGTCCAGGTCAGCAGCAACCAGGGCGACAAGGTGGCGTCGCAGGGCAACCAGCCCAAGCAGAAGATCAAGAGCACCCGCAAGGACAAGGTGCACAAGGTCAAGCAAGGCGAAACCCTGAGTCAGATCGCTCAACGCTACGGAACGACCGTCAAGGTTTTAAGGGCACAGAACCATATCAAGAACGCCAACAAGATCCGTCCGGGCCAGAAGATCTCTGTGCCATGACCTAGATCGGCTGCCTCCTCCAAGCATTGCGAGATCCCTGCCGGTCGGCAGGGATCTTATTTTGTGGCACCCGACAGGGGGTCAGAACTTGCATGCCCCGGCAACTGCCTGTAACATGACAAATCGCCATGCGGCAAGGACGTCCTCCGCATTTCCCATCATCCTGCTTCGTAAATAAGCCTCTCGCAAAGGCGCAAAGCCGCCAAGGAAAAATAGAAAAAAATCCTTTGCGCTCTTGGCGTCTTGGCGAGAGATTTTCATCCGTTTTGGCGTGCAGCTTGCGCACCGTAGGTCTGCTTCGTAA
>JAJRXO010000596.1 GCA_024276255.1 Chloroflexota bacterium
CCACCCGCCGTACAAGTTGCGCCGGACAGACGCTGTTCTCGCAATAGGCAGCGACTTCGCCCTCGTAGCGCACCACAGGACCTCCGCACACGGGGCAAGTCTCGGGCATGTGCCATGGTTTTTCATCGCCGCTGCGCAGTTCGGGGACAGGGCGCTCCACCCGGGGAATGACTTCACCGGCGCGGCGGATGACGACCGTGTCGCCGATGCGGATATCCTTTTCCGCGATGTAGTCGGCGTTGTGCAGGGTGGCAGAGCTCACGGTCACGCCGCCCACGTACACTGGTTCCAACACCGCTCGCGGGGTGAGCACACCGGTGCGTCCCACTTCCACCACAATATCAAGCAGCCGGGTGGTGGCCTCAGGTGTGGGATACTTGTAGGCAATGGCCCAGCGCGGGTCTTTGCCCACGTAGCCCAATTGCTCCTGCAGGGTGAAGCTGTTGATCTTGATCACCAGTCCGTCCGCTTCGTAGGGCAGGGTATCCTTCACGTCCTGCCAATCCTGACAGAACTGCACCAGGTTGTCGAAATCGTGGATCAGACGATTGTATTCGTGTTGGGTGGGGAAACCGAGTTCCTGCAAATAAGCCAGTGCCCCCCATTGATCCTCGAGTCGAGGGCCACCCTCGATCACCACGATCTGATACACTCGCAGATCAAGGGGTCGGCTGGCCGTGACCGCGGGGTCGAGATTGCGTAACGCACCGGCAGCAGTGTTACGGGGATTTACATAATTCTTACCCTGTTCGGCCTGCTCAGCCTGAAATGCAATGAAATCGGCCTTGGAGATGAACGCTTCCCCGCGCACGACCAGTCGACGGGGCGGCGGGGGGGCATCGGTGCGCACTGGAATGCGCAGAGGCAGGCTGCGGATGGTGCGCAGGTTGGCTGTAATGTCTTCCCCCACATGGCCATCCCCGCGGGTGGCGCCCAGCGTGAAGAGACCATCTTCATAATGCAATACCACTGTGAGTCCGTCGATCTTTGGTTCGACCACATAGCTGACCGGGGTGTCGGGCGGCAGCAGTTTGCGGAATCGTTGTTCCCACGCCTGTAGATCTTCGCTGCTGGTGGCATTTGCCAGCGAGAGCATGGGGGCGGGATGGGTGACTTTGGCAAAGCCGGAGGCCGGGGGCGCACCGGCGCGTTGGGTGGGCGAGTCGGGTGTGATGAGTTCGGGATGCTCGGACTCCAGGCGTTTCAGTTCGTTGAACAGGAGGTCGTACTCGGCATCGGAGATCTCAGGTTCGTTGCGAACGTAATAGCAATAGCTGTGATAGTTGAGCAGGCGCCGTAAATGCGCCACGCGTGCTTTTACGTCGGTCATGGGTGGTCTCCGGGATGGATTACTCTCCTACGAGTTCCAGCAATTCTGCTGCACCCCAACCGATGGTGCCGTCCTCGGCCTTTAGCCGCCACCACACGCCTTCTTCGTTTTCTCTCGGCCCTTCCACTACGACGAACTCAGCACCGTCGGGCATGATGGACAGGGTGATGTAGTCAGTGCCAGGACCCGAGCGAAAACGCATTCCCGAGCCATCGGTGATGGTGACGCGCACCCGTGAACCAACCTGAATGCTGGGGGCAGGTGTGGACGTGGGCGTGGGTGATGGGGTGGGGGTAGCAGTCGGCTGAGCAGGCTGGGCGGGCGGAGTGGGAGTGAAAGTGGCGGTGGGGATAGCACCGGTTTCGGGGGCCTGATTTGCTCCCCGGTTCTTGCCGACGGCGCTGATCGTCAACCACACGAAGAGGACAATAATCAACACACCAGCGATCATAATCAGCCGCTGTCTCTTGAATAAAGTGCCGGGTTGCCACGAACTCAGGGCTGTTTCGGCATCATCGACGATGTCGTTCAGGCGGTCGTACAGGCTTTCGTCCCAATCGGCGGCTGCTTTTGATGCCGGATCATTGGCTTCATCAGAGGCGAAACGATCATCAGCAGGATCAAATTGCTCAGTCATGCTCAGGCTCCCGTACGTGAGAAAAGGACAGAGGGGAAAACAGGGCAGTCAGGTCAATCGGATTCATCGTGCACATCGAAGATCAATCCGCTCAGCAGACGCTCACTGCAAGTTCAGCCGGGAAAATTATACCATTTCTTGAGGGGGCTGATATAATCAGTCTGCGTCCAGGTTGCCGGGGTATCCATATCCCGGCTCTTTGTACCATCATTCCAGACAACGGAGTCCGATTATGTTGAGTGAAATGACTGTTCGTGCTTTTTTGGAAGAGCTGGCCGGTCCTTCGGCAGCACCGGGAGGCGGATCGGCGGCCGCCTTGGCCGGAGCACAGGGCGCGGCCCTGATCAGTATGGTGGCTGAGCTCACCATCGGTCGTAAAAAGTATGCCGGGGTTGAGGCAGAAATGCAAACAGTGCGCCGACAAGCCCGATCATTACAGGCCCGCCTGTTGGATTTGATGGAACAAGATGCGCGTTCGTATGACGCCGTCATGGAGGCTTACAGGCTGCCCAAGGAGACTCCCGAGCAGAAAGCTGCCCGCGTCGCCGCCATTCAGGCCGGGTTGAAGGGGGCCACCGAGGTGCCCCTGCAGACGTTGGCTGCCTGTGCCGAGGTGCTGGAGCTGGCGGTGGAGGCCGTTGATAAGGGAAACGTCAACGTCGTTAGCGATGGCGGCGCCGGTGTGCAATCGGCCTATGCCGGCCTGGTGACAGCGGCTATCAACGTGCGCATCAACCTCAATGCGATCAAGGACCAGGCTTTTGTGCAGGAATATGAAGCGCGTATGCAAACGCTGCTCACTGCCGGCAGTGACGCCCGTGATCGGGCATGGCAAATCGTTCGTACCAAGCTGGGGTTATCTTAATTTCTCCCGACAAACTATCCCCGTTCATTTTCAGGAGCCCAAAATGACTGTGATGCACTCACAAATGCCGCCCAAAGTAGCGGAATTGATCCGCCGCGACGAAGAAAACATCTCTCCTTCCTATACCCGCAGCTATCCTTTTGTCATGGCACGCGGCCGCGGTTCAGAGGTCTGGGATGTGGAAGATCGCCGTTTCATCGACTTCACGACCGGGATTGCCGTCACCAGCACCGGACATTCACATCCCGCGGTCGTGGAGGCCATCAAGACGCAGGCCGAGCAGTTCTTGCATATGTCAGGCACCGACTTTTATTATCCCCCGCAGATAGAACTGGCCGAGCGTTTGAATCGTCTGGCGCCCATTTCGGAACCCACCAAGGTATTTTTCGGTAATTCGGGTGCCGAGGCAGTGGAAGCAGCCATGAAGCTGGCTCGCTGGTACACGGGGCGGCCGCGCTTTCTGGCCTTTTACAAATCTTTTCACGGCCGTACCTTCGGCGCCCTGTCGTTGACCGCCTCCAAGGCCATTCAACGCCAGGGTTTTGCTCCCCTGTTGCCGCAGGTATCTCATGCCATCTACCCTAATCCCTACCGGAACCCCTGGCCCGGCCAGGACCCAGCGCGGGCCGCCTTGGACTATATCGAGCATCATCTGTTCAAAACGACGGTTCCACCCCAGGAGGTGGCAGCCATCATTGTGGAGCCGATCCAGGGCGAAGGTGGATACATTGTACCTCCCGATGGCTTCCTGGCCGGATTACGGGAGCTCTGTGATCGACACGGCATCCTGCTGGTATTCGATGAGGTGCAGACCGGCATGGGCCGCACCGGCAAGATGTTTGCCTGTGAGCATTGGGGCGTCGAGCCCGATATCATGTGCCTGGCCAAGGGTATTGCCAGCGGCATGCCCCTGGGCGCGATCATCGCTCGCAGTGAGATCATGTCGTGGCCGCCGGGAGCCCATGCCAGCACCTTTGGCGGTAATCCGGTCTCGTGCGCTGCCGCTCTGGCCACGCTGGACCTGCTGGAAAGCGAACTCGTGGAAATGTCCGCACGTAGCGGGGCTTACATGATGCAGCGCTTACAGGAGATGGCCACGCATTATCCGCAGATGGGCGACGTGCGGGGCAAGGGTTTGATGGTCGGGGTGGAGATGGTAAAAGATCGGGACAGCCGGGAGCCGGATGTGGCGTTGCGCAATGCCGTGGTGGATCAGGCATTTGCCCACGGATTGTTGTTGTTGGGTTGTGGCGCCAATTCCCTGCGCCTGATTCCGGCGCTCAATATCGAACGTCCCCTGCTGGATGAAGGTCTGGATCTGTTTGAACGCAGCCTTGCCGCTGCCCTGGAAGCCCAGTCATAAGTTGCTGCCCCCGCCGTGTCGTGGATGCGGCGGGGGTGTCTACACCATGCCGGTCTGATTCAGGCTACTGCGGCTTTCTGTTTTTGCAGTAACTGGTGTCGACGCAGTGCATACAGGGTGGCCATATTGGCCAGATGGAGTTTTTGTACCAGGCCATCGAGAGCTGTGGCAGAAAAGCCGCAATCTTCCACGCTGAGTCGCGCCAGCTCTTTCTTGCCCCCTTTGTTGGCCAATACCTCGTCTACATGGGCTTCCACCCGGTCGAGATAAGCCAGATGCTCGCCCAGTATTTCCCTCACCTCACCGCGTAGCAGCACAGGTCCATGACCCTGCACCACATCTTCCAGGCGGGGGATTTCCAGCACAGCCCTGAGTGAATGCCGCAGATCATTGATGTTGCCATTGGCGAAGAAGGGAATGGGCATGATGGTATCACTGGCAAACAGGATCTTTTCGTCCTTGAAATACACGTTCAGTACATCGGGGGCGTGGCCGGGGCTGTGCCGTAAAACCAGGGTGAATCCACCGATGCGCAGAGCCGCCTCTTCTTCGGTGAGCAGGGTGGGCAGGCGCAAAAGGACGCTGGACAGGGCCGGGTTTTTCTTGCGGGCCTCGGTGAGCGCCGGGCGCGTGTGCTTGATCATCATGTCCCGCGCCAGCAGGTGGCCGATGACCTCTGCCTGCGGGAAGAGGTGGGCGCCGTACACGTGATCAGCGTGCGAATGCGTGAGGATGATGTATCGCACTTCGCTGCGCAGACGATCCTGCACAAAGCGTTTGATTTCTGCGGTTTCCTGGGGGAAGGGGAGGGTATCTATCAGCACACAGCCTTCGTCGGTGGCGATGATGCCGGCGTTGACGTGCGCATACAAATTACTGCGAAAGACGTAGGCGTGATCTGAGACTCTTTCTCGTCGAAGCATGGATGCTGAGGCTCCAATGGGTTCAAGAGTGGTATTTTGGGGGTATCCCTGGGCGCGTAAATGGGAAAACACGGCACCACGGATTCGCAGCATAACATATCGCGGCTGGAAGATCAAGGGATTGTGTTATTATTACACTAAGTTGTTTTTACTGAATATTCGCCATCCCGCGAGGGAGTTGAGCTCGAAGCTCTGTGGGAAACTGGCTGGATCTGGTGCGGGGGCAGAGATCTCCGGGCATCTGTATTGTATTGGCGTGATGGATTTCCAGAATACCGTTTATGAGCGTTTTGGTGTGCGTCGCTGTCCGTTTCTTCGCATTCACACAAAAACGCCCGGAAAACGAACAAAACAATTCACTTTTATGACCCTGAAACCATTGATCGCCGCGTTGGATTACAGTATACTAACATTGAGCACCTGTTAAATACTAGGAGAGACCATTTGATGGCTTTTATCCGCGTAAACTCACTTCTTCGCGTGTGCCTTGCGCGTAGCAGGGAAAGGGAGGCTATGCCCAGCCACCTCATAATTGACGGACGGCTGGCTGCAACTTTTCCTGATGTGATTGTCCTGCATTTACTGCGCCGGGCTTTCAGCTACAGCCACGGACGCGATGTAGCTCTTTGTGCATGCGCGGCAGCGGGGAGGAGCACACGATGGTGAGACAATCCTTGCCGGCCGGTGTGTTGATCAGCAATCCGGTCGATCGCCAGCTGTTGGTGCAAACGCTTGTTAGCCTGAAACGGCAAGCGCTTACGCTATCGGTGGAAGACGATCGCATCGTCGGCATTGAGGATGACAGGCGTCTGTGTATCATCGTGGTGGATAGTTGTTCGGCCAGGATGGTCTGGCCGCAACTCGTAGCGCTCAAGGATAGGGCGGCGCCGTTTGTGTTACCCCTGCTGGTGATTCATTTTGGCCCGACAGTGGCAGAAGATTGGGTGGAGGAGGGCGCGGATGATGTTTTGATGGTACCTTTCACGCGGCGGGAGCTGAAGGCCCGTTTGCGCAGTTATCTGCGCCTGCATGATAAGTCGCGCGAGATGGCCCGATATAATCGTGACATGTACGAGGCATTTCTGTCGCAGTTGCAGGATGGGGTGGCGATCGCCAATGCCAGGGGAGACATCGTAGCCTGGAATCAGGCAATGGAGCAAATCAGCGGCATCAAAGCCAGCCAGGCAATGGGCCAGCCCCTATGGGAAATGCACGCTGTTATGAAACTGCCCGGTTTCGAAAGCCCGGAGCACCAGGAGGAGCTGCGGCAACAGATATTGCATTATTTGCGCACAGGCGAGGCGACTCATCGCGGTGAAATAGGCTCGGCGGTATTCCAGCGCGGAGATGGGGCTATTGTCGCCATCGAGCGCCTGCATTTTCCCATCGAGGTTATGCCCCGAGAGCGCTGGCTGGTGTGTTTGATCCGGGACGTGAGTCATCGCCAGCGCATCGAAACTGATCTGCAAGCTTATACCGAACGCTTGGAACACCTGCATATGGTGACGAGCACGGTGAATTCCACCCTGGACTTTGAGGAGGTGGTGTATTTCGTGCTGCGGGAGTTGCGCGCGGTGGTGGGATACGAGAGCGCAGGTCTGTTCTTGCGTGAGGGTCGGCGATTCCGTCTGGCCGCCATCTATGGCATCAATCCGCCACATCCATATCTGGGCGAAATCGTACCTGATAATCTCCTGCTCACAACCATCTGCGACAGTGGACAGCCCCTGATCCTGGCCGATGTGCTTCAGGATGAGCGCTGGGAATTCTGGACTGAGAATGTGCAAACCCGGGGCTGGATGGGCTTGCCATTATTGGCCGGTCATGATCTATTGGGGATCATCAGCCTTGAGAGCGCCGAGGTCGACGCTTTTCAGCCTGTGGATGCCCGGCATCTGCAACCGTATCTCACGCAGATCGCCCAGGCCGTCCTCAATGCTCGTCTGCACCAGCAGGAGGTGGCCCACGCCCGTGAGCTGGAACAGCGCGTGATCGAACGCACGCGGGAGCTCAACCAACGCACCGAAGAAGCCGAAGCGCTGAATGACAAGCTGGCTGCCGTAGTGGAGCAGCTCAGTGAATCCAACTGGCGCTATCAACAGACTGCTGATGAATTACAGCGCCTGAATGAGGAGCTGAGGGCATTCAGCTATTCTGTTTCACACGATCTGAAGGCGCCGTTGCGTGCGGTTAGTGGCTATGCGCATCTTCTGGCCCGGAACTACAGTGAGCGTCTGGGCGAAGAGGGCCTCTCCTTTCTGGCCAATATCCAGAGCGGAGTTCGGCACATGGCGCAATTGATCGACGATCTCCTGGATTATTCGCAGCTGGAGCATCGTTCGCTGCGTAGGGAGACAGTGGATGTGACTGATTTCGTTTCCTCCCTGGTGGAAGAGCGCTCCCGAGACATCGCTGTCGGGCAGGTCGATTTACAACTGGCACTGGAATCTGCTATATTGCATATCGATGTCGAGGCACTGGCCATCATACTGCGGAATTTACTGGACAACGCCCTGAAGTTTACGCAGCATGAGGTTCAACCGCGTGTTCACATCAGTGGGCAGGCGGCGGACGGCTCCTACACCTTCACCATTGCCGATAACGGTATCGGCTTCGACATGAGCTATCACGATCAGATTTTTGGGGTCTTCCAACGGTTGCATGTAGACGAGGAGTATTCCGGCACCGGAATCGGCCTGGCCATGGTACGCAAGGCTGCCACGCGACTGGGGGGTCGCGTATGGGCCCAGAGCCAGGAAGGCCAGGGCGCCACATTTTTCGTGGAGGTGCCGCAATGAGGAGCCATCATCATAGCGATAAACTGATCTGGCTGATTGAAGATAATCGCATGGATCGAGATCTGGCGCTGCGCGCCTTTGCCCACCACAATATATCACATCGTATTGAAGTGTTTCGCGATGGCTCGCAGGCATTGATCGCCATCAATACCTGGAAAGTGGGGGACCCTGTGCCGGGACTGGTGCTATTGGATCTCAAGTTGCCCAAAGTAAATGGGTTTCAGGTGTTGAGACATCTCAAGCAGCACCCCCATCTGTATATGACCCCGGTGGTAGTGCTCAGTTCGTCCGGACAGCGGGATGATATCCAGAAAGCCTATCGCCTGGGTGCGAACTCATATCTCGTCAAACCCATCGACTACGATGCTTTTCTGGAGATGATTGGCGAAGTGAGCCGATACTGGTTCGGCCATAATCGCGAGCCAGACGCTGACAGCGGAGAGCCATAAACTCTGTGCCAGTTCATACAGGGGACACGGATGCACACAGGTCTCTTACGTGGTTGCCGTGCACGAAAGTGTCCGACGCGGAGGAGATGAAAGCATGAGAGTATTGTATGTGGAAGATAATATCACCGATGTGGAAATCGTTCAGAGCGAATTACGTCAGGCTGACGCTGACCTCATGTTCAAGGCGGTATCCAACCTGGCGCAAGCGCGGGACCATCTGGCGGAGCACGCCTCCGATTATGACGTCTTCGTTGTCGATGTCCATCTGCCTGATGGTTCGGGCCTGGACCTGGTGAATGAAATACGCCAGATGGGTCTCAAGACTCCGATGATGGTGCTGACGAGCACCGGCAACGAAGCCTCGGCCATTGCCGCCCTGCATGCCGGCGCCGACGATTATCAGGTGAAGACGCCCGGTTTCGCCCACCGATTACCTGCTGCTTTGCAAGAACTCATTTCCTATCATCATCGGGTCGCCTGGCGCTGGCAAAAGCCCCTGCGCGTGCTGTATGCCGAGAATAACATCACCGATATCGACCTCACCCGCCGTTTCTTCGCTGCCGAAGCCCCGCACATCCGGCTCAGTGTCGTGCGCCGCGGCTCCGAAGTAATTCAACGTGTGTCGCAGGCTGCCGGGGGAGAGCGCGACTGGGACGTATTGCTGCTCGACTACGGCCTTTCCGATCGCGATGCCATCGATATCCTGCGTGAAATCCGACATCACTATGCCCTGGATGTGCCGGTCATCGTGGTGACGGGCCAGGGGGATGAGCGCATCGCCGCAGCTGCCATGCGTTTTGGCGCCGCCGACTATCTGGT
The DNA here is from genome assembly GCA_024276255.1 of Chloroflexota bacterium. Lineage (GTDB taxonomy): Bacteria > Chloroflexota > Anaerolineae > J102 > J102 > JAADGC01. The sequence continues at coordinate 9,185 of JAJRXO010000596.1, forward strand.
CAAGCATCCGGGCTATCTGGTCAAGTTGCCTTTCGCCATCTAGAACGCCTATTATCGCCACCAGTTGGCCCGCGAGCGGGAGGCGTTGCAGGCCAGCGAAAGGCGCTTTCGTCTTCTGGCCGAAAATGCCCGTGACATCCTCTTCCATTTTGATTTTTACCCCACCCCCCATCTCAGTTATGTGAGCCCTGCCGTCCGTGATGTGCTTGGATATACCCCCGAGGAATTGATGGCGGATCCGGATATCGTATTGCAGATCGTATCGCCCGATGAGGGGTCACAGATACCGGAGTTGATCCGTCGTCGAGTATTTGATGGTCAATTGCCCCAGCCCATTCGCCTTGTGCATAAAGATGGCAGGACTGTATGGACCGAACAGCGCAGTCGGGCCGTTTATGATGACCAGGGCCGTTTGATCGCCCTGGAGGGGGTGGCACGTGACGTGACGGAGCAAAAACAGGCCCAGGATCTGTTGCAGCAGTATTATGAACGGCTGGAGGAGATGGTAGAGGAGCGCACCCGGGAGCTGCGCGAGGCCTACCAGACCCTGCACGAACATGAGCGACTGGGCCTGTTGGGCGAACTCGCAGCCAGTGTTGGACGTGAATTGCGCAACCCGCTCAGTGTGATCACCAATGCCGTTTATTATCTGCGGCTGATTCAACCGGATACCGATCCCAAGGTGCAGGAGTATCTGGACATCATTGCCGGCGAGATCCAAAAGGCCACACACATCATCCAACGCCTGGTGGAATTGTCTCGGGCAAAAAAGGTGCATCCCCAGGCCATATCTGTAGCCAGTATCGTCACCACCGTGGTTGCGAGCTTCGACTTGCCTGCTAATGTGCAGATGCAGGTGAATATACCAGCGGATTTGCCACCCATGTGGGTCGATCCGCAGCATATCGACCAGGCGCTTACTAATCTCATTGCCAATGCCGTCGAAGCCATGCCTGATGGCGGCCAGATCACGATCTCGGCGGCCCAGTGCGAGGAAGACCCGCAGCAGGGCTCCATGCTTTGCCTGCAAGTGCAGGATAATGGTGAGGGCATTCCACCGGAGGTACAGGCCAGGGTGTTTGAACCGCTGTATAGCACCAGGCTCCATGGCATGGGGCTGGGTCTGGCCCTGGTGAAGAATCTGGTGGAAGCCAACCAGGGGCGGGTGACGCTACAAAGCGAAGAGGAGCGCGGCACCACAGTCAGCCTGTACCTGCCCCTCGGCTCCTAGTTGATGCCGAAAGCGCCGATACGTCCATATCATTTGCAGCTGCTTAGTAAATAAGCCTCTCGCAAAGGCGCAAAGCCGCCAAGGAAAAATAGAAAAAATCCTTTGCGCTCTTGGCGTCTTGGCGAGAGATTTTCATCCGTTTTGGCGTGCAGCTTGCGCACCGTAGGTCTGTTCCGAGAACAGTCGATAGTCCTCAGTCCAGGGTCTTTAGTCCGATGTCAGCGCGCGAGGCGCGTGGCTGATAGACATCCCACGCCCGCGCGGCCGGAAGAAGATAAAATCTGCATGCATCAGCGTTATCTGCGTCCGCATTTTCATTGGTATCGGCGCCAGCAGGCTTGCAGTTGGCCTTATTGGCGTTCAGCCGTTCATGGTGTCCGCTTTGCTCTTGGTGGGCGCCACCAGAATCTCATCCACAGGGAGCCCCGCTTGCTGACGGATCAGTAATTCGATATGATTGGCGATGTCGGGGTTTTCGGCCAGGAATTGCTTGGCGTTTTCACGTCCCTGGGCCAGGCGCGTGCCTTCGAAGCTGTAAAACGAGCCGCGTTTTTCAATGATGTCCAGCTCTGTTCCCAGGTCGATAATGGCCCCGGTGCGGGACACGCCCTCGTTGAACATGATGTCGAATTCGGCGACGCGGAAAGGCGGGGCCACCTTGTTTTTCTTCACGGTCACACGCGTGCGGTTGCCCACATTGGCAGTTTTATCCTTGATGGCCTGAATGCGGCGGATGTCCAGCCGCACCGAGGCGTAAAACTTGAGGGCCATACCGCCGGTGGTAGTTTCGGGGCTGCCGAACATGACGCCGATCTTGTGCCGCAGCTGGTTCGTAAAGATGACGATCGTATTGGTTTGTTTGATGGCGCCGCTGAGCTTGCGCAGGGCCTGGCTCATCAAGCGGGCCTGCAGTCCCATATGGCTGTCACCCATCTCGCCTTCGATTTCGGCCCGTGGCACCAGGGCTGCTACGGAATCGATGACCACAATGTCCATAGCCCCCGAACGTACCAGGGCTTCAGTGATCTCCAGCGCCTGCTCGCCGGTGTCGGGCTGCGAGATGTACAGGTTATCGACATCCACGCCAATGCGTTCCGCGTAGGCGGGGTCCAGGGCGTGTTCTACATCGATGAAGGCGCAGATGCCGCCCCGTTTCTGTGCTTCGGCGATGGCATGCAGGCACAGTGTGGTTTTTCCCGAGGATTCAGGACCGTAGATCTCTATCACCCGGCCGCGCGGCAGGCCGCCCACGCCCAGGGCAATGTCGAGTGGCAGGGCGCCAGTGGGGATGGCCTCGACTTTCATGTTGGCCGCTTCCCCTAATTTCATGATCGCACCTTCACCAAAACGCTTGGTGAGGTTATTTACGGTTGTCTCCAGAACCTGGAGTTTCCCATTATCTTTGGAATTCACGTGTACTCTCCTGTGAGTTGATGAAAGTTGCCGTGTATGTGAAAGCGATGCGGACTGTTATTATTAAAAGAATAGCACATCTGTTCCTGTCTGGCAAATGAGGGAAATGATTGGAGACTGTTTTTGGGGGGAGGAGTCACCATATCCTGCATCCAGGCTGCTCGTCATGGACGCGCGGATGACAAAGTGGTCCTCGCCAACCGCGATCCCTCGCCAGATGACGCTCCAAGGCTCCCTGCTCCCGAGGTAGATCCATGATCCGGCGTCGTCCGCCACACCGCACCCCCGCCCGAGGCTGAAGCCATCGGGCTACAAAACGGCGCCCCCTCAAGGGGGCTTGGCGGCCGTGGCGGTAAGAACCTAGCCGGGTTTATCCGGCGCTGTTTGGTAGACCGGCGACTTCATCGCCGGTCGATCCTCGCCAACCGCGATCCCTCGCCAGATGACGCGCCCAGGCTCCCTGCTCCCGAGGTAGATCCATGATCCGGCGTCGTCCGCCACACCGCACGCACGCCCGAGGCTGAAGCCATCGGGCTACAAAACGGCGCCCCCTCAAGGGGGCTTGGCAACCGTGGCGGTAAGAACCTAGCCGGGTTTATCCGGCGCTGTTTCGTAGACCGGCGACTTCATCGCCGGTCGATCCTCGCCAACCACGATCCCTAGCCAGATGACGCTCCCAGGCTCACTGCTTCCGAGGTCGATCCGTGATCCGGCGTCGTCCGCCACACCGCACGCACGCCCGAGGCTGAAGCCATCGGGCTACAAAACGGCGCCCCCTCAAGGGGGCTTGGCGGCCGTGGCAGAAACGAACAAGCCGGGTTCAGCCGGCGCTGTTTGGTAGACCGGCGACTTCATCGCCGGTCGATCCTCGCCAACCGCGATCCCTCGCCAGAAGACGCTCCCAGGCTCACTGCTTCCGAGGTCGATCCGTGATCCGG